>NZ_JBWDLI010000017.1:0-85324 GCF_056238625.1 Colwellia sp. F1 | reverse complement strand
ACCACGAGCATAGACTGAAGACAGGTGTCACGACGGAACAAGTAAGGTAGGCGCTGTTAACCAACAGGTTAATAATCCACGAATATCAGCATGATAACCGACGAAATTACTTGCTTCATCTACTGCGCTAACTCACTTAATTGAGAATAAAATTAGATTATGGCTCGAAAAAAAGCAGAAAATTCTATGGTTTTAATTGACGTAGGGAGTCATACCAACGCCCCAATAAGGGGCTAAAAATTGTTTGCTAAAATGTGTAGCGAAGCGAAACCGAGCAAACTGTTTTTAGTCCCACTTAATTGGCTTGTTAAGTCTTCTTCTTGATATTAAACAACATTCCTACTGGTGACATTTGTTCTTTTTTATTTTCTTCAATTAAAGATTTTATTGAAGCAGGGATGCTTTTTAATTTAGGAGCATCTAATATTTGATCTGCTCCTAAAGCAGCTATAGCCCATATTGGAGCCCCAGTTGCAGCAGCAGTTATTCCTAATGTACCAGTTACAAGCCATGAGCCTATATCTGTGCCTGCAAACTTCCATTGTTTAGCCCTTAACTGCTTAATATTTTCTTTATGTTTATCAAACGCTTCATTAATATTGTCAAACATTTGGTCTCTTGAACGATGGAAGTTATTCGGGTTACTTTGAACTAATTCTTCAACTCCCTTCCCAAGTAAGCTACGAATTTCATCCATTGCACCTTGCTTACGTACTTCAACAAGGGCTGCGGGGGGAACATTTCCCAACCACTCCATATCTCCATCAGCTAGATCTTGTAAGCCCCTCATAATATGCAGGTCCTTGCCATTAGTAGCTGATTCAGCTTCACTTGAATCGTATTCCATTTTCCATACCAAATATTGCCATGATGTTGGAGCATCAACAATTGGCGAGCCTTTCAATCTACGTGACTTAATTAAAAGCTCATTACTAACTGACATTCTACCTACAGATTGATTAGCTAGAATTATTCCAGGGTGGTTTGTGCCAATCAATCTTGTATGTGATGACTCAGTTGCTTTCTTGAGCTGAGCTGCAACATCGCCTTTCCATTCAGTATCAAAAAGAAATCTGGATTCATCATCTATCTCCGCAACTGCTCTTTCAACGGTATCTAGTTCCTGAGCAAATTCAAGAAGTTCGTCTAATGATTCAAATTCTCTACCAAATAACCTTTCAGAGTGTTTTAATGAGTCAGAAATACCAAGCTCATGAAAAAACTCACGCTCTTCTTGTTCTAAAGCAGCTATATCTGGCAATACAACAACAATGGGGATATCCACATTTGCACAAGCCAGCTCTTTATACTGGAGTATGTTCATGGCATGTTTAATTAGATAATACGCTTGATCGGCTGGTTTTGATTTTTCAAAAACATGCTTAGAACGAAGAAAAGGATCAGGTAGGACAATCGTATCTGTGTAAATACCACATTTCGACGCAATATTTTCATCATGCGCAGGAAATAAATCGCCGCCGAATACTCCTTTAATATTATTTTGTTGGTCTTCAACATGGATATGTGCAATATCACCAAGCTCTGTCCAAAATTGCTCTATAAATTCTAAAATTTTGTCTAAATTTTCGGTTACTTCTCTTATTGAGCCTTCACTTTGCATTGCAGCTCGACCAGCATCGTGAGGAGTAAGCTTCCTCTTGAGCATTAATTTATAAAAACCACCAAAATTTTGTTCGAAGAAATTAAAATATGAATTTTGAATTTCTGATAATGATGCTAATTTCTTTAGCTCTTCTCTATCGTGCATTTCTGTCACAGCAAGAGCCATAGAACGAACCAATCCATCAACAGTATCTAAATCGACAACTCCATTAGCATCCATACGAACTGCTTGAAGGCTATCTGCTACCTGTAAGCCTTCTGCTATATGAATTTTACCTTGCTTCATTTGTTCTTGGAGTATTTTCAGTCTTCTACGAAGTCTTTCTTCATATTCTATTTGTTCTTTATTTGGCTCAGACATTCATCTTTCCTTGAAGATCCACACGGTAGACTTAACAGCTTATTAGACTGGATAAAAACCTTTTTTGTGCAAGGTACAACCAACTAACATTTAATTTATTGCTTGGTAATCTATAATTTTAATGTATTTATTTCAACTGGTTATTTTCGTGTCACAATCGAAAACAATTTAATACACAATAAATTTACACTTTTTCTGGTGAAAGTGTGCAAACAAGCTATGCTGTTTTAAAAAGTAAGAATAAATAAGGATATTTATGAAATCAGAATTTTTGACTTACATAGCAGAACAAATGCAAATGAAGCGGTATGCTAAACGCACTATAGCGTCGTATATTTATTGGATAAAAGCTTATATTATTTTCAATCAAAAAAAACACCCTAAAGATTGTTACAACAAAGAAGTTGAAACTTTTTTATCTTACCTTAGCAATAGCAAAAATGTTGCTCCAAAAACTCAAGCATTAGCATTAAATGCCCTTTCATTTTTATATAAAGATATTCTTCAACAACCTCTAACACTTGAACTCAATTTTAATCGGAGCCATATTCAAACTAAATTACCCACGGTACTTACTACAACAGAAGTTAAAGCATTATTGGTCTTGGTCAATGCAAATCACTTATTGCAGTGCCAGTTAATGTATGGAAGTGGCTTGAGGTTAATGGAAGTAACAAGACTTAGAATACAAGATATTGATTTTAGTTATTTATCTGTCAATATTTGGAATGGAAAAGGTGGGAAACATCGTTGTGTCACTCTGGCAAAAGAATTAATTCCCGCCTTAAAGACACAAATAAAACATGCTACAAGCCGTTATCAACAAGATATAAAGCACCCTAATTATGCTGGTGTGTGGCTTCCTTTTGCCTTAGCTAAAAAATACCCAAGTGCCCCAAATAAGCTTGGTTGGCATTATTTGTTTCCTTCAGCTCGACTAACAATGGATCCTGAGTCAAATAAATTACGTCGGCACCATATTAATGAAACTGTGCTGAGAAAATCAGTTAAACAAGCAGCTAAAGATGCCAAGATTGAGAAAAATGTAACTTGCCATACCTTACGCCATTCTTTTGCAACGCATTTACTGCAACGTGGGGCTGATATTAGAACAGTGCAAGAGCAACTTGGTCACAGCGATTTACGCACTACACAAATTTATACTCATGTACTTGAGCACGGGGCTAACGGTGTACGTAGCCCTCTGTCTGACATTATCTAAACACCATTGTTTTACAAAGTCGCGGCGTAGGCTCTGGCTTTTTCAAGATCTTCAGGGGTGTCTACCCCCTCAACCGGTACATTGCTTTTCGCTACCGCAACATGAATATGCTCACCTTGATAAAGCACTCTTAATTGCTCAAGCGCTTCAATTTGCTCTAACTCACTTACTGGCCAGTTAACATAGTCTTTAATGAAACCTGCTCGGTAAGCATAAATGCCAACATGGCGCAGGTAAATTTCGCCAATGCTGCTAATGTTGTCATTACCTAGAAAACGCGCTCTATCATAAGGTATTGTCGCTCGGCTAAAATACAGAGCGTAGCCGTCTTTGTCGGTGAGTACTTTTACAGCATTGGGGTTGAACGCCTCTGCTAGTGTGTCAATGTTTATGGCTAAGGTCGACATGCGTGACACTTTGGCTGGTACTTTATTTGATGCATTACTTTGAGTATCGTTTGCTAAGTTACTTTTAACAGCGCTTTCAGTATGCGCATTTAACGATTTATCAACGGGTTGGTTCGCTAGGTTATAAGCTACTTGGGCAATATTTTCAGGTGGAATAAAGGGCTCATCACCTTGTACGTTCACAATTATTTCATCATTACCAAATTGATATTTTTCCATCACTTCGGCTAAACGTTCAGTGCCTGACTGATGGTCTGCGCGTGTTTTGCATACTTCACCGCCAAAACTTTTTACTACTTGGGCAACCTCGTCATTATCGGTCGCGACAATAACTTGGCTTGCACCACTTAACTGGGCTTGCTCAACTACCCATTGAATCATAGGTTTACCGCCAATATCTGCTAACACTTTTCCTGGCAAACGGGTTGATTGATAACGCGCAGGAATAACAACAATAAAGGGTGTGGTATTGGTTGTAACAGTAGTGGCAACAGTCATAATTTTTAACCTTCTTGTGCTGAATTGTCTACAGGGTTACTTACTTTATTATTTGTCTCGTCTTGGTCGATACGACGCGCTTCGCTTTCTAGCAGTACCGGAATACCTTTATCAATGGCATAAGCCAGTTTGTCAAATTTACAAATAAGCGTTTGTTGCTCTTTATTGTAATCAAGTTTTCCTTTGCAAACAGGGCACGCTAATATTTCCATTAATTTTGTATCAAAAGCCATAATTAAACTCTCTTTATTGTTTTGTTTTTCTGTTGGAAAATTCCAATTTATATCAATTTTTGTCTTAAAAACCAGTTCACCCCGCTAAGTGTTAAACTGCGTGGGTAATTTTGTTTGTAAACAATGTAATAATGCTTGTTCGTCTTGTTCAGTAAAGCGTGCACTAACAGGTAAATACCACCAATGCGCTTGTGCGAATGTTCGACATTTTACCGCATCTTTTTCTGTCATTAACAGTGGTAGATCTGTTTTAAATTGCTTGAGGTCATTCACGGTAAAGTTTTTATGGTCAATAAAACCTTGTTGTTCTTGTAAGGTAAAGCCAAGCGTTTTTAAGGTGTCAAAAAAACGCTGCGGCGCGCCAATACCGGCAATAGCATTAACACATTGCCACTGCGATAAAAAATCAGTTAGCAGTTTTTTTTCACCGGTTTTAATATTAATTAATTCGCTTGCTGCTAATGCCATTAAAAGTGGCTTGTTTTTTATAGGAGATACTTGAGGGTAATTATTACCATTAAAAATAACTAAATCAGCTTGTTGCAAGCGCCAAACACCTTCGCGCAAAGGGCCTGCAGGCAGCAACAAGCCATTACCAAAAAGGCGCTTGGCATCAACAATAACAAGCTCTATATCACGTTGTAATCGGTAATGCTGTAAGCCGTCATCGCTAATTATAATATTACAGCCTTGTGTTATTAATTTTTGTGCATTCGCTACGCGGTCAGCGCCAACAACCACAGGTACGTTGCAGCGTTGATAAATTAAAATAGGCTCATCACCGGCTTGTTGTGTTGTGCTGCTCTCATTTAATAAGTAAGGATACGTATCAGCATTGCCGCCATAACCACGTGAAATAACCCCAGGTTTACACCCTAATATTTTCAAAAGCTCAACTAGGTGTATAACCATTGGCGTTTTACCATTGCCGCCAACGCTAATGTTGCCCACCACAATAACAGGTGCATCAACTTTATAAGCGGTCAGCACATTGCAACGAAATCCAACCCTTCTTATTAGGCTTATTAGGTAAAACAATAGCGTAAACGGAAGTAATAACGGCACTAACCAATATTTTGCCTGATGCTTTTTAAACCATACCTTTTCAATTAGTCGCACAGTTACTCCACATTAGCGTTAAGCGCTTTGTGTTAAAATTAGCTAGTAGAAATACAGTGATAAAAAATACGCACAGTAAAAACGTTATTATTAGCAACAAATCCATCGGTTATGACTCAAATTGAAAGCTATGCAGTTGTGCGTAAGCCCCCGCTTTCGCTAATAACGTATGATGGTTACCCTGCTCAATGATTTTCCCCTGCTCCATCACGATTATTTTATCGGCACTTTCAATGGTTGATAAGCGATGCGCAATAACAATAGAGGTTCTATTTTTTTGCAATGCTTGTAATGCATCTTGAATATGGCGCTCTGACTCTGTGTCTAATGCGCTCGTTGCTTCGTCTAAAATTAAAAAAGGTGCATCGCATAATAAGGCACGGGCAATAGCGACTCGCTGCCTTTGTCCACCTGACAACAGTGCGCCATTTTCGCCAATATTAGTGGCTAACCCTTGTTCCATTTGCTGTGCAAATTCCATCACGTGCGCACTTTTAGCCGCTGCTATTATTTCATCCATGGCCGCTTCTGGTTTACCGTAGGCTATGTTATTGGCAAGGCTGTCGTTAAATAGCACCACATCTTGTGAGACATAAGCAAATTGTCGGCGTAAATCCTTGAGTGAATATTCTTCAATATTCACCCCGTCAATGAGTATTTCTCCTGAGCTTGCATCGTAAAAACGCAGTAATAACGCACTGGCTGTTGATTTACCACTACCTGAGCGCCCTACTAATGCCAATGTTTCGCCTGGGTTTAATTCAAACGACACATTATTAAGCGCCCATTGGCATTTTACTGCTGTATTTTGCCTGGCTGCAGTTTTAGCTGAAGGGTTATTGTTTGTAGCACCTGTAGTGCTTTGACTTTCATTATGGTTAAAATCATAAGCAAAATTAACCGCTTTAAAGGCGATGTTTCCCTGTGCTTTAATTAACGGTTTACTGCCAGTATCTTTTTCTTTTTCTTGATCTAAGACAGAAAATATACTCACACAAGCAGCCATGCCTTTTTGAAACTCGCTGTTAACATTGGTCAGCATCTTTAAGGGTCTTAACAACATAACCATATAGGTAATAATACTAACAAAACTACCCGCTGAAATGTTGTCACGCAAAGCATCTGAATTTACGGCATAAAAAACAAAGGCTAAAGCGAATGAAGCGATAATTTGTATTACAGGCACGCTGCCGGCTTGCGCTGCTACCAACTTCATGCGTTGGTATCTATTTTGGTTATTTATTTGCTGAAAACGTTGAAACTCTTTTTCTTGTCCACCAAAAGTTAACACCACTTTGTGGCCATTAAATGTTTGCTCTGCTGCTGTGGTAACTTCACCCATAGCACCTTGAATACTTTTACTTATTTTACGAAAACGTTTTGAAACCTGGCTAACAATAATGGCGATCACAGGGGTTATCAAAATAAAAATGATAGAAAGCTGCCAACTGATATAAAACATTAAGCCAATTAACCCCAACACAAAAGCACTTTGCTGAACAATCACTAACACAGATTTACTTACCGAATTTAATACCTGCTCTGTGTCGTAGGTCAGTTTAGAAATTAAGCCCCCTGTCGATTCTTTATCATGAAAAGCAACGGGCATTCCCATAATATGCTCAAACAAACTTTGCTTTAAGTCGGTGACCACGTGGTTGCCCACCCAAGCTAGGCAATAATTAGCACCAAAGTGAAAAATGCCACGGCAAACAAAGGCGCCCACCACAAACACAGGAGCCCATTTCATAAAATCAGGGTTTGTGCCGGCTAAGCCTTCGTCAATTAATGCTTGTAACTTTGAAAGAAAGTACACATCAATAGCTGCGTAACCTAACATACCTATAATAGCGACAATAAAACCAAGTTTATAAGGCTTTGCGTAATCAAGAAGACGCTTGAAATTTTGCCACGTAGTGGCGTTTATCGGATTTTCCATGGGAGAAGGTGGTTCACTGCATCTGAATAAGAGTGTAATAAATCAATTTTAACGTAATTTAGCTAAACAACCAACTAATTCAAGGCGAACTTGCAAACCAGAATGGCCATAAATGCTCACGATATGTATATGGTGTGATGCCTTTTTCAGACAAGTCTACAATAATTTGCCCTGTGTCGGCATTGTTAAGTAGTGGGATATTTTGCTGTTGGTAGCGCTGAACAACAACCGGTACTGGCATGCGCCAACGGTTTAAAAAGCCTGCACTTACAAGCGCAAGTTCAGGGTTTAATTGGCTAATAAAAGCTGCACTTGAGGACGTTTTGGACCCATGGTGCGGCACAACAAGTATATCTGCTTGTAATTGCGGGTATTGCTGCATCAATTTATCTTCAACTTTTTTAGAAATATCGCCTGTTAATAAAACCTTATGGTGTTTACCTGAAATAAGTATCACGCAAGAGTCATCATTATTGTTAGCAGAAAACGTATCAGGCCACAGCATTTCAAAGGTTAGCCCTTGCCAGTTAAAGGAGTCACCTTGTAGGCAGCGGCCAGTATGTTGTGCAGTTGCTGTTGCTCGCTTACTATTTTTTGTGTTACGACGAGTATGGCTATTTTCACCATGCTTGTTTTGCTGGTTACCATTTGTATTCACGTTATAAACTAAGGTATTTATGGTCATTGCCGCTTGCAGCGCTGCTAAACCGCCAGCGTGGTCATTATCACCATGGCTAATGATAACCTTGTCGAGCTGGTCTATACCCGCGTATTGTAAATAGGGTAAAACAACAGCTTCCACCATATTAAAGCCGCTTCGATAAGCTGCGCCTGTATCGTACAAAATCGCGTGCCCTTGCTTTTGTACCAAAATTGATAAGCCTTGCCCAACATCAAACACAATCAATTGCCAATGGCTGTTTTTGTCACGCTTCACGTCTTTTGGTTGATAAAAATGAACCGTCGCGGTTAGGATCACTAAGCCACCAAGCAAGCGCATTACTACATTTTTGTTAAGGGAGATTTTGGCTTGATAAAATATAGACAAAATACTGAGCCCCCCTGCTAATACAAGTAGATAAACTTGTAAGCTAGACAGGGTTATTACTGCCCATGTCACAGAAGACAAATAGTTTAAGTAAAGCCAAAGCCACTGTAATGTTTCTAAAGTTAGCGTGATAAAAAATTCAGACAAGGCTGTTGATATTGGCATTAACAGCACTGACAACAAACACAGAGGAATAGTTACAAAACTCATCCACGGCACAGCAATAATGTTTGCAAATAAGGCGACAGCGGATATTTGCTGAAAAAACATAGCACTTATTGGCAGTAATAACACGGTTAAGCTTAACTGAATAACCAGTAAACCTTTGATAAATCGCCAACCTGGGCTACCTGTAGCAATACTATTTTTAAAACGCCACAAGGTAAGAAAAATAACCGTAACCGCATACAGAGACAGCCAAAAGCTTGCCGTAAATAAACTAAACGGTGTTGTTAGGGTTATAACGAACAAGGTGAGTAACAACCATCGTGTTACCGATATTTTTATAGCGAGTAAACGTGTTCCCCAATAAATAGCCAACATCACCAAAGCGCGAATAGTAGGCAAAGAAAACCCCGCTAAATAACCGTAGCTCATTGCAGCCAGCATACTTAGGGCGATAGCATAATACCTGTTATTAATGGTTTGCAATGGGTAACTGTTAACAAAAAACCGTAATGGCAAAGCGCGGATGATTAACATAACAATATAAAAGCTGCCAGTGGCCACCAAGCCAATGTGCAATCCAGAAATCGCAATTAAATGCCCAGTACCTGTGGCTTGTAATACTTGCCATAAATCTTGGGTTAAGTCAGCACGAGAGCCAAAACCTAATGCCAACAACAAAGGAGACAGTGGGTGCTCAGCCTGATAATTAAATAAAGTGCTTTTATAATCACTGAAAAACTGCTGGCGAAGCGTTTTGTTAAGGCTGAGTAATGTATTATTTTTATGGTTAATAACATAACCCGTAGCGTTAATGCTTTTACTGTTTAACCAAGTTTGGTAACTAAAACCGCCTAAATTAGCTAAACCATGCGTCGGTTTAAACTTTACTTTTAAAGAAACTATTTGCCCTTGTTGTAGGGCGAAGGTTGCATTTTCCCAACTTAATCTTAGCTGCACTTCTTGCGCTAATTTGATATTATTAAGGTGAGTCACTTTAATGTTGAAGCGTAATTTATTATTCACCCGTGCTATGGTTACTTTCTTTTCCAAACCAGTTTGCTTATCGGTTGTTATTGTTTTGTTTATGCTGGCTGTGCTTTTTGTTAACTCATCGATGACTAAAGGTGAATATAAACTTAAGACCTCGCCTTGTATCCATTGGGTTTCAGTTGATAACTCTTTTATATTTAACTGGTTTTCTTGCCATTGGTGTTGAAAGTTAAATGCATTAAATAGCAGCCAACTTGCACCAAACAATAGCCCAGCACTGCTTCTTAGCGGTTTGTATGGGGCGCTTGAACTAAATGGGTAGTAAAAAAAAGCAATAGAAAGTAAGAGAAGTAAAAATAGCACAAAAAGATCTGGCACTATTGGTAAGAATAGTGAGAATATAGCACCCAGAAAAAAACACGCTAGCCACCAATCCATAGTGAATTAAACACTCCCTGTATAAATTACTGTGTTAGTTAACAAGTTAACTGCAATATAAACGTCAATCTAATAGTAAGTATATGCCAAAAAAAACCATTAGGCGCTTTATGCCAGATCCTCAGCGCATTAAAGACAATAAACATTTAAAAATTTTTGGTCAACTGTTGCACAATCCAAACTTATGGCACCTGAATCGCCATTCGGTGGCAAAAGCATTTGCCGTTGGTTTGTTTTTCGCTTTTATTCCTGTGCCGTTTCAAATGATTTTAGCAGCAGGTACAGCTATTTTAGTGCATTCAAATTTACCCCTTTCGGTTGCCCTTGTATGGCTAACCAACCCATTAACTATGCCGGCAATATTTTATGCTTGTTATCTTGTCGGGGCATGGTTAATAAATGTCCCCGCGCAAGAGTTTAAATTTGAAGCAAATTGGCAGTGGGTGACAAGTAGTTTGTCAAGCATTGGCCCGGCATTTTTGTTAGGTTGTGGGGTTTTAGCGGTAACATTTTCTGTATTAGGTTATATTGGCATTCATAGTTTATGGCGTTATAACGCGGTAAAAGCATGGAAAAAACGTAATAAAAAATAAAGCATGTAATTAAAAAATTAAGGGTAGGCATTATGAGCCCAAACCAAATAGGCGATCAATTAACTTCTGGACGCGTTATTGAAAAATGCTGGTACGCTCGGTCTGTAGCTATTCTGCCACGAGGGGTACGTTGTAAAAAACCTTGTTGGATCAAAAACGGCTCAAGTACATCTTCTATGGTTTCTCGCTCTTCACCAATTGCTGCGGCTACATTATCAAGCCCTACAGGGCCGCCCATAAATTTATCAATAATGGCATGTAGCAGTTTTCTATCCATAACATCAAAGCCTTCATTGTCCACTTCGAGCATATCAAGGGCTGCTGCTGCCGTTGCTTTATTAACTAAACCGTGGGTTTTAATGTCAGCATAATCTCGTACACGCCTTAGTAACCTATTAGCAATACGTGGTGTACCGCGGGCACGGCGCGCCACTTCAAAAGCCCCTGCTTGGTCCACGTTTAGGTTTAAGAAGTGTGCTGAGCGTTTAACAATGGTGGTTAGGTCTTGCACATTATAAAACTCTAATCGTTGAACAATGCCAAACCTATCCCTTAGTGGTGAGGTTAATGCCCCTGCTCGGGTAGTTGCACCAATTAAGGTAAAAGGCGGTAAGTCTAATTTAATGGATCGAGCGGCTGGGCCTTCACCAATCATAATATCAAGCTGGTAATCTTCCATTGCGGGGTAAAGGATTTCTTCTACAACGGGGCTTAAACGATGTATTTCATCAATAAATAAAATATCGTTTTCTTCTAAGTTTGTTAATAGCGCTGCTAAATCACCGGCTTTTTCTAATACTGGGCCTGAAGTGGTACGAATGTTCACCCCCATTTCATTAGCAACAATGTTGGCCAAGGTAGTTTTACCCAAGCCTGGCGGGCCAAAAATAAGTAAATGGTCTAATGGCTCCTCACGCTTTTTAGCCGCAGGAATAAATATTTCCATTTGTGCTTTTACGTGCGCTTGGCCGGTATAGTCAGTGAGCATTTTAGGACGAATGGCGCGATCAACTCCTTCGTCTTCTACACTGGCTATGGGCTCAATTAAGCGATCTGCTTCTATCATGATGATTCCTAAATACCTTCTTGTCGCCTAGCTTACGCCAAACTGACACTTATACGGTTATTTTTATAAATTAACGCACCAAATACCAAACTTATAACATTGACTTTAACGCTAAGCGAATAATTTCTTCGCTTGACAAATCTTTACTGTAAACAAGCTTTACCGCTTTGTCTGCTTGCGCCTGTTTATAACCTAATGAAATAAGTGCGTTAATTGCATCCCCCCTATGGTTATGTAGTGGGTCACTAACAAAGGTATTTTGTGTACTAAGCTGTACCGGCATAGCGTCTGTTGCTGGTGTTAATGAGGTAATTTGCCAGTCTTTCAAACGATCTCGCATTTCAATTAACAAACGTTCTGCAGTTTTTTTACCAACACCGGGGATTTTAACAATGCCTGAAAGATCATCATGCGCAACACAACTGACAAATTGATCAGCTGACATTGCTGATAACACCGACAGCGCTAATTTAGGGCCAACACCATTGACTTTTATCAAAAGCCTAAACAGCTTTCGCTCTGTTGTATTGGCAAAGCCATATAATAATTGTGCGTCTTCACGTACAACAAAATGGGTATAAACAACAGCTTGCTCATTCAGCTCGGGTAAAGCATAAATACTTGTCATTGGCATGGTAACTTCGTAGCCAACACCAGCGCACTCTATTAGAATTTCAGGGGGGAATTTTTCAACTAAGGTCCCCGTTAAACGACCAATCACAACATAAACCTAAAAAATAATTAAGATGACAAAATCATACCACTAGATATTTATACAGTAAACCTCTTTAAGCAGATGAATATTTTAGTTTGTTTCGCTTTTCTGATATTTTAAGGCATGCATACATTAAACGTTAGCCAACTGTTACTGTATAACGCTAACGTAAAATAAACTGGATATACCACTAAAAATGATGAACCCACACAAGCAAAAAATTAACATGGCCATTATTGGCAGTAACTTTATTGTTGATACGTTTTTAACCGCTGCAGCAGCGGTTGAGAGTTTTAATTTTTACGCCATATATTCTCGTCATCAAGCAACAGGAGCAGCGAAGGCTTTACAATATAGCCATATAAATAACGACGCTAACGTTAAAGTATATACTGACCTAACCCTTATGCTTGAAGATGAAAATATTGATGCTGTCTATATTGCTTCTCCTAATAGTTTACATGCCAAACAGGCTATTGAATGCTTAAATGCGGGTAAACATGTGTTAGGTGAAAAACCAAGTGCCGCAAGTAGCAATGAGTTAAGTGATATATTATCAGCGGCAATAGAAAACAATCGCTGCTTTATGGAAGCATTAATGAGTTTGCATTTACCCAACTTTACTTTGCTAAAACAAAATCTACCGCGTATTGGTACAGCGCGTAAATATTTTGGCCAGTATTGCCAATACAGCTCAAGGTACAGCCTAGCACTTGAATCGTTGGCCCAAAATAAAGTTGAGCAAGTACCGAATACTTTCTTGCCTGAATTTGCCAACGGCGCGTTAATTGATATTGGTATATACCCACTTTATCCGGTTATTGCTTTGTGGGGTGAGCCTAAATCTATTTCTGCGCAAGGCGTAATGTTAGCAACAGGCGTTGATGGCGCAGGTGACTTACAATTAGATTATGGCGATAAAGTGGCCAGTATTGGCTTTTCAAAAATTTCTAATGGCGAAAATTTTGTAGAATTTCAAGGCGAACTCGGTCGGCTTAAAATTGAATTTGTTGCCTTGATGAGTAAAGTTGAATTATTTTTAAATGACGGCACTTATGAGTTACTTAGCGGGCATGATGTTGAGCAAAAACCGCAAAACGCCAGTAAAAGTAAAGTTGTGCAAGAAGAAAGAAATAAAGATTACCACCCCATGAGTTACGAAATTTCTCACTTTATTGCACTGGTTAAAAACCATAAAGCACTACAGCAACCCATAAAAACAGTGAATATTGATGCATTACAATCACCTGTAACAACCTGGGAGTTAAGTCGGCAAGTGCTTTCGATTATTGACCAAGCACGTAAAAAAATAGGTGTGGTTTACCCGAATGATCAGGTAGAACATTAGGTGCTAGTGAGGCTATATCTCAGTAAACAAGCAAGCTATCCGTTACCTTAATCGTTTTCGTACTGTTTTTTGTGCTTGTCCTGCTAATTTCGCCAAACTTTGGTGACTATTAGCATGGCATAGCGCCACTGCAAGTGCGTCTGCAGCATCAGCCTGCGGTGTCCCTGGTAATTTAAGAATATTCTTTACCATGTGTTGTACTTGAGTTTTATCTGCAGACCCTGTACCAACAACCGCTTGTTTAATTTGTCTGGCTGAGTACTCAGCAATTTGTAAGGCATTATTGGTTGCAGCCACAATAGCCGCGCCACGTGCTTGGCCAAGTTTGAGTGCTGAGTCAGGATTTTTTGCCATAAACACTTGTTCAATAGCAAACATGTCGGGCTGAAATTGTAAGATAATCTCAGACACACCCGCAAAAATGGTTTGCAAGCGTGAGCCAAGATCTTCACCTTGGCTAAGGGCTTTAATACAGCCACTACCAAGGTAAGTATAGGTGCGGTTTTCGTGTTTAATAACCCCGTAGCCGGTAAAGCGTGAGCCGGGGTCAATCCCTAATATAATTGTCATAAAATAGGCCTAAAGTGCTAGATTATACTTCCAAAAGTGATATGTTCTAGCGCCTAGCCGCTAAATTATTCAGCGCTTTTTTCCACTTTTTTTATACCTAATTCAGCCAACTGCTCTGGATTAGCATTACCTGGTGCGTTTGTTAACGGACAAGCTGCAGTGGTTGTTTTAGGGAAGGCCATTACCTCACGAATTGAGGTTGTGCCTGTCATGAGCATCACTAAGCGATCAAGCCCAAAAGCAAGCCCAGCGTGCGGCGGCGCACCATATTGTAAGGCTTCAAGTAAGAAACCAAATTTTTCTTGGGCTTCTTCTTCTTCAATACCTAAAATTCTAAAGGCGGCAGATTGCATGTCTTGCTGATGAATACGTACGGATCCTCCGCCTAATTCACAGCCATTTAATACCATGTCGTAGGCATCAGATAATGCACCGAGTGGGTTGGCTTCAAGCTGAGCTGGCGTTAAATTAGTGGGTGCAGTAAAGGGATGATGCAAGGCGTGCATACGGCCATCTATTTCTTCAAACATTGGAAAATCAACAACCCATAATGGCTTCCACTCACCTTCAAGCAAGTTTAGATCTTCACCAATTTTTAAACGTAATGCACCCAGTGCTTCACTGACCACATTATATGTGTCGGCACCGAAGAAAATAATATCCCCAGTTTTAGCATTAACACGCTCAAGTAATGCTTTGGCTGCATCGGCTGATAAGAATTTTAAAATAGGAGATTGCAAACCTTCAACACCCGTAGCTAATGCTGCGTCAATGTCGTTTACTTTCATCCATGGCATGCCTTTAGCGCCATACACCCCAACAAATTTAGTTAAATCATCAATGCCTTTGCGTGAGAAACTGGCTGCGCCATTAGGGACACAAATTACTGCTACACGACCATTTTCGTCATTAGCAGGGCCTGAAAACACTTTAAATTCTACGTCTTTGACTATGTCGGCAACATCAACCAGCTCTAATGGATTACGCAAATCTGGTTTGTCTGAGCCAAAACGCGCCATTGCTTCAGAAAATGGCATACGAGGGAATTCACCTAAGTCAACACCCAGCATTTCTTGAAATAGCTCACGGATCATAGTTTCGGTTACCGCCATCACTTGATCGCTTGACATAAACGAGGTTTCAATATCTATTTGGGTAAACTCAGGTTGTCTATCGGCACGTAAGTCTTCATCACGAAAACATTTAACAATTTGATAGTAGCGCTCCATGCCAGACATCATCAACAGTTGTTTAAATAACTGAGGTGATTGTGGCAAAGCAAAAAACTTACCCTTGTGAGTACGGCTTGGTACTAAGTAGTCACGCGCGCCTTCAGGTGTTGCCGCGGTTAAAATAGGTGTTTCAATATCTAAAAAGCCCAAGTTTTCTAACGAGCTACGTACTTTTGAGGTTACTTTTGCACGAAAGCGTAAGCGCTCTGTCATTTCTGTGCGGCGTAAATCAAGGTAACGGTATTTTAACCGCTGCTCTTCTGAATTGGTTTGGTTTGAATCTAACGGTAATGGTGCTGATTTATTTAAAATGGTGAGCTCTAAACCTAACACTTCAATAGCGCCGGTTTTCATGTCTTTATTTACTTGGCCTTCAGGACGGGCGCGTACTTTACCTGTTAATTGCACACAAAATTCATTACGTAAGGTATTGGCGATGGCAAGCACTTCGGGTAAATCAGGATCATAAACCACTTGGACTACCCCTTCACGATCACGAAGATCTAAAAAGATAACAGCACCTAAGTCACGACGACGGTTGACCCAGCCACAAAGAGTGACCTCTTGACCCACATGAGATTCATTCACCTCACCACAATAAAGACTACGCATAGTTTTTGCCTTGATAATAATAGAAACTTTTGCTTGCAGATAACTCTTTAACAACGCATAAATAAATTAGCGCAAGCCTATAAATGCCGCATATTATAAAGCAATCGTTACTAATGTCACCCCAACGCCGAGTGATTATTTCATTAAGTTGCTCTTGATGATTATCCGGGGATATTTGTTGCTCGTTATCGGTTTTTTACCCCCGTGATTTTATCTTAGCGAACATATTGGCTTATATATCGACTTGAGATCAGGTAAAATAGAGCCAACCGTAATTACGACATAATGAACGCCATGGACAACTTTAACGAGCACTCAAGCCAGACTGATTTAATTTATTCTAACCCGCATGCACAAGTCAAAGACTTTGCCTTTGACGCGCAAGTTGTAGAAGTTTTCCCCGACATGATTTCACGCTCTGTACCGGGCTATAATACCATTATTGATACTATCGGCCGCTTGAGCCAACGCTTTGTGCAAAAAGATACCCTTATTTATGATTTAGGCTGTTCACTAGGCGCGGCAACCCTAGCCATGCGTAAAAACATAAAAAACACTCCCTGTAAAATTATAGCGGTGGACAATTCCCCCGCAATGATTAAACGTTGCAGTATGCATATCAATGCTTTTAAAGGCGAAACTCCCGTAGAAGTCATGGAAGCGAATATTCAAGATGTCCACATTAATAATGCTTCAATGGTGGTGTTAAACTTCACTTTACAGTTTGTTGATAAAGCAGATCGTCAAGCATTAATTAATAACATTGCGCGTGGTATTAATAACGGTGGCATACTGGTTATTTCAGAAAAAATATCCCATGGCGATGCCACTATTGACGAACACTTAATTGATTTACATCACGATTTTAAAAGAGCGAACGGTTATAGCGAACTAGAGGTTGCCCAAAAGCGTACTGCGTTAGAAAACGTAATGCGTACCGACTCGCTAGAACAACATATACAACGTTTAAAAGGCGCTGGTTTTAGCCATATATCGCCTTGGTTTCAGTGTTTTAACTTTGTCTCACTTATCGCGATAAAATAATACAACGCCAACTATTATGGTTAACATCCTCCTCTAATTAAGATAAATTTCTATGACAGATTTCAGTAAGTTTTATCAGCAAATCGCCACTAATCGTTTAAGCCATTGGCTAAACACCCTACCTGGCCAACTTGATCATTGGCAAAAGAATGCATTACATGGTGAATTTAAACATTGGCAAAAAACGCTAGAAGCCTTACCTTATGCGCGCAGTAGCGACGTAGATTTAACCACAAGCGTTACTGTGGGCAGTAAAGGTGATTTATCCCCTGGTGAAGAAAAACGCTTAGAAAACTTAATGAAGAAATTTAAACCTTGGCGTAAAGGCCCGTATCATATTCATGGTTTACATATCGACACTGAATGGCGCAGTGATTTTAAATGGGATCGCCTGGCTGAGCATATCAGTGATTTAACCGGTAAATATGTACTCGACATAGGCTGCGGTAGTGGTTATCACTTATGGCGCATGCGCGGTGCAGGAGCCAGCTTTGTTGTTGGTGTGGACCCTACACAACTTTTTTTGATGCAATTTAATGCCGTACAACATTATATTCAAGACCAAACCGTCAACTTATTACCCTTAGGCGTTGAACAATTACCTGAACTAAAAGCCTTTGACACGGTTTTTGCTATGGGGGTTTTATATCACCGCCGCTCACCTATTGATTTTTTATATCAATTAAAAGCGCAATTAGTGAAAGGTGGCGAGTTAGTATTAGAAACCTTGATTGTTGATGGCGATGAAAATACCGTACTAGTACCCGGTGAGCGCTATGCCAAAATGCGCAATGTTTGGTTTTTACCCAGTGCTAAAGCCATGTGTGCTTGGTTAGCGCGTTGTGGTTTTAGCAACATTAGGGTAGTTAACACGGATATTACCGCACTTGACGAACAGCGTAAAACAGACTGGATTGATACTGAGTCATTGTCTGACTTTTTAGATGCTAATGATAACAGCAAAACAATTGAAGGCTACCCTGCCCCGCAACGGGCTATATTTATTGCTAACGTGTAAATAGCTGCCAATAACCATTAAGATCTTGTCTAACAATAACTGAAAAATTAAAAGTACTTATCTATAATGAGTTGATAAGTACCATTTTCTCGCATTTGTTTTATATTTTTGTCAAATGTGTCTCGCATTGCTTTTGTTCTAAAACCGGCGGAATATACTTTTATATCAAAAAAATAATGTATTTTAAAGGGTTTAATTATTTCGCTGTTCGCGTATTCTTTTAAATATGCCTTAAAAATATTAATGTCTAATACAATAACATCTGCACGGTGTAAAAAGAGCGACTCAATCTGTTTGTCTTGCTCTGGTATTTCACGGTAACTCATAAATTCTGCAGTAAGCTTTTCGTATTGTTTGCCTAAATATTGTTTAGCGCTTTGAAAAGCAATAACATTTTTACCAGACAAATCGCTTAATTTTTGAATAGAATCACCACTAGCTAACAAACTTACCGCGACATTTTGATAATAAATATAAGGTCGACTGATGTACATTTGCGGAAATTTGGCATCAGATAATACCGTTAACAAGCCATCAGCATGAAATTGCTGATAACCTGTGGGAGTTCGTCCAAAGGGAATATGAATAAAATTTAGCTTAACGCCTGCAGTTTTAAAAGCTGCGCTAAATAAGTCGATCTGAACACCACTACTACTTGCTTCTATCACGTAAGGGGGCTTATTTAAGCCGGTCACTATGGTTTTGCTGTTTTCTTTTGTAGGTGCTAAAACTTGTGTGGCTGTGGTTGTATCCGAAAATGTTTGTGCAAAAGTAACTGCCGCTAACATCGAAAACAAAGCTAATACTGGCCACAAATAAATTTTCAAAAACTGACTCCTTCGCTAATAAATAAAATAACCTTGTCTCATTTTTACTCCTTTATTTCATGCTACTATCATATTTAGATACGTGTTTATATAGTGTTAATATAAAATGCATTATGCTCAATATTTTATTATTGATACAAAACTCATGCTATTTTAACAGTTTTTTTTACACCCGTGCTAACAAATAATATTTTAATTAAGGAAATTATGTCAAACATATGGTTTGAACGTCGATTATCCCATGTTGCCCAGCGTAGAGATGATCACCGCGACCCTTTTCAACGAGATCGGGCCCGCATACTTCATTCTGCTGCTTTTAGACGTTTACAATCAAAAACACAAGTAATGGGCAGCGGTCAAAGTGACTTTTATCGTACACGCTTAACGCACTCGCTTGAAGCAGCCCAAATTGGCTCTGGCATTACGGCACAGCTGCGTGGTAAGTACCCTACACTTTGCCAAGTATTATTTCCAACCTCTGACAGCCTAATTGAAGCCCTTTGTTTAGCCCATGATATAGGCCATCCGCCTTTTGGCCATGGTGGTGAAGTGGCTTTACATTATATGATGCGGGACTATGGCGGTTTTGAAGGTAATGGACAAACGTTTAGAATAGTTGCTCGCCTAGAGCCTTTTAGCGAGCACCACGGGATGAATTTAAGCCGTAGAACCTTATTAGGCTTACTTAAATACCCACAAACGATAGCGCTGCTTAATAAGCCGAACAATCACAAAACTATTCATAACTTTAGACAGCTAAAAGCCAGTGAGTGGCACCCACCTAAAGGTTTGTATTGTGATGACCAAGATATTATTGACTGGTTGCTAGCGCCTTTATCCATAACAGACAGGCAATTATTTCAACAGTTCACCCCTAAACAAGACGGACACAGTAAAACACGGTTTAAATCCCTTGATTGCTCTATTATGGAACTTGCAGATGATATTGCTTACGGCATTCACGACCTTGAAGACGCGATTGTTACCGGCGTTGTTAACCAACATGATTTTGACACTCACGTGATTAAAAAGCTACAGTTATTAGACGATGCTTGGCTCTGTAACTATTGCAAAACCTTAACTAATCACTTGTTCAGTGAGCAGCATTACTTACAAAAAGAGGCGATTGGTGGCTTAGTGAATTACCTGATTACCGCAATTGAACTAACCGATTTAAACGCTGATAATAACGAGGTTAATTTTGCCGAGCCGTTATTACAATATAATGCCACCTTACCTAAGGTAACTATGCAAGCATTAAAAATATTTAAAGATTTTGTTTATAATTTTGTTATAAAACAAACAAGTATTCAACGGCTTGAATACAGAGGCCAGCAAATAGTAATGGAGTTATTTGAAGCGCTATCGTCCGATCCTTTAAGGTTACTCCCTAATAACAGTGCTAAACGTTGGCAGCAAGCCAAAGACAATGGTGAAAATGAATACCGCGTTATTGCTGATTACATTGCAGGTATGACTGATGATTTTGCGACTCGTGTTTACCAAACCTTATTTTTACCTAATGCGAGTACTAGTTATCATTTGAGCTAGTTGCTTAACATTATTTTATGTTTAAGTATTAACCGTTAGGCTTAGTTACTCGCCCCCAACTTGGGGTTTTTAGGGTAAAAACGCTCAGGCAAACTGGTAATATGTTCAAAAAAACGAGTGTCTTTATAAGGGAGTTTCATAAAACCTGAAATACCAATGCCATCAATCGTTGGTAATAATGCTAAAAGCTCTGCCAAACACTGGCTAAACTCTGCTTTTTTATCATGGTTAAGCAGCATTAAGTAACTGTGTATTTTTAAATGTGTTGGTAACACTTCAAAAATAATACATCCAGTATGATGAATTAAGTTAAGGCGTGTCAGCACTGCCATCATTTCATCTGGCAAATACAAATATTCGTCGGGGTCTTTACCGTCTTCAAAATAAGAATGCACGCGAGTAATGTCATCTAACTCTTGCACATCACTGACTTCAAACAATATTTTTTGTGAGGGTTTAGCAATAAAAGGATCTGTGCGTTTTTTGCGCTCAACGTGTAATGTGTTACGTGCATTGAACAAGCAGCTTTTAAATACACCTATACGAAAAATTCCCTGCGCTAGGTGTACCATATTATTTACCGCACTTTCAAAAGAGGCTTTTAAACTGGGGTCAAATAAGGTTAAATTAGAGTCAATAAAAACCCCTTCTTTAGCCCATCGAATGGCCAATCCACCGACTACTGGGAAATGTCCTAAACGACCCAAAGCAGCAATAAAGGCTTTTTCGTTATCTCCCATGCCCATTAAATAGTTCTTATAATATTTTTCTAATTGCGCATCATCTATGTCATTTAGGCTATCGCCATCAGCCTCTTCTCTTAAAAATGATTTACGCGAGCCGTAAACAACGGTGTCTATTTCGCCTGCTTTACTTAGTAATTTCGGCTTTACCCAAACGGGTATCAATGGTTCATGCTGTATAACCGTTGGCTTATTTGATAACACCGTTTGTTTTAAATAAGACAAGTTATTAAAGAAGTAGTCTCCTGCCATGCGGCGAGTTTTTTCATCATCACTGAGCATTGCGGTGAGTACATTAGCTAATAATTTAGGTAAACCGAGAGAATTAGGGCTAATAATTTTAGTGCCATACCGGCAGGACTGTCCTGAGGCTATTGCGTATAATGTTGCTGCTAGGCCTTGCTCATCAAACCGTGGTGAAGATAATTCACCGTTAATTTGCTCAGGTCCGATAAAATATACATCACCCAACCTAGCATTACTGTGTTGTAAATCACTGCTCATTAAATCCATTACATTGTTACTTGTGCTTTGGCCATTTACATCAAGCTGAGCAACAACTGAAGAGCCCCAATCAATAAGCTGCACTAGCCCTGTTGTTTCATCAAAAACAACATTAGACGGTTTAATATCGCCATGCACATAAGGTTTACCCTGTGACTGACTATTTTTATGGGCTTGCGCATCACGTAAATACAGTACTATTTCAGCTAGTTGAATCGCAATACTAACAACTAACTCGGGCGGCAGTGGCCCTTGTTGATGTGAGTATTTTTCTAAATCAATACCCGGTGCACGGCTCATTTGCAAAATTGATTGCCGCTTTATTTTTTGATAATCAATAACTTTAGGTATTTGCGCATGATTTAATTGGCTTTGAATATCAGCCTCTTCACTCAGTCTGTCTTGTACGTGCTGGGGAAGGTTAAGACGTGAAAACTTAAAACTCACATTTTCGTGCGCACTGTTAATTGCTGAGAATACAAAACCATATGCACCTTTACCAAGCAGCGCCACCTCGCGATAGCCTAAGCCTTTCAGTTGCTCTTGGCATAAAACAACCCATTTTTTTAATTTTGTGGCATCCTTGTGACTTAACAGATAAATCGATTGTTCTTCTGCAATATAGAAATGTTGTAACTGTTTTTCTGTATTTTTTGTCGTTTGGGGATCTATCACAAAGATATAGCCTGCTTACTTAGCTTAAGTATGTGTTATTGGTTCCACTTTATAGTAACTTTTTATACACTATTGACAACGTTTATTATGTGTTGGAATCCTATTAAGGCTAAAGCGCGATTAACTTCGCGCCTTCGAATACTCACCCAGGTGGGTGAGAACGTGTTATTGCTAAGCATTCATTGATTAACGCATATGAATAAGCATGTTGCTGGGGGTTTCTAAGTATGACTTCCACAAATTACAAAAACGGGCAATGCTGCCACCGTCGATAATCCGGTGATCGCCAGACCAGCTTACTTGCATTATATCTCGTGCTTCTACGTCACCCTTATCATTAAACCTAGGTAAGCGTTGCACTTTACCTAATGCAACAATAGCCGCTTCTGGTTTATTGATAATGGGGGTGGCAACCGTACCACCAATAGCTCCAATATTAGAGATGGTAATAGTACCCCCTTTTAAATCACTACTTTGTACGCGACCACTGCGCGCGTCATTAGTAATACGGGTAATTTCCATTGCTAAGTCTATGATTGATTTAGCTTGCACTTGTTTAACATTAGGCACCAACAAACCCACTTTTGAATCAACTGCCATGCCGATATTGTGGTCATTAAAATAAGTGATTTCGCTACAATCGTCATTCACTTGGCTATTAATGATAGGAAACTCTTTTAATGCCAGTGAAATGGCTTTCATAAAAAATGGCATCATGGTGAGTTTACAGGTGTTTTTGTCCATAATGTTTTGTACGTTTACCTCATTTTTTAGTGCCAAACGCAGCTTTATTAATGCTGTTAAGTCTATTTCTTCACAATAAGTAAAATGCGGAATTGTACTTACTGAGTCAACCATGCTTTTGGCCATCGCGGCTTTAATGCCTTTAATCTTTTCTACATAGCTTGTTTCGCTATGGGTTGGTGCAGCACTTTCACCCATAGCATTCCCATTGCTGCTTTGTTCAAAAGCGACAACATCCTCTTTATAAACACGCCCTTTTTTGCCTGAACCGACAACTTCACTAATATTTACTGCTAACTCACGTGCTACGCGGCGCACTGCAGGGCTAGCAACGGCCTTACCTTTTTTTAGATTATCCGTGACTAATGAGTTTAAGCTGTTGCTGCTATCACTACGTTCGTTTATTTCTCTGTCATTGGTTACTGCTGTAATAGGCGCTATTTCTTTTGATTGCTCAGCTTTTGCTTGTTCAGCTTTTGGCTGTGTAGCCGGCTGGTTAATCGTTGATTGCGCTTGTGCTTTTTCAGGCTCTGCCACCACAGGTTTGTCTGCAGCCAAATTATCAGGGATCATTGAATAAAGTGGCCCATGGACTTTGGCTATTTCTCCTTGCTGGTAAAATAGCTTGTCAATGACACCTGAATGCATTGCAGGTATTTGCACCAGCGCTTTGTCTGTCATTACATCGGCAATGGGTTGGTCTTCCACTACCTTTTCCCCTTCTTCAACCAGCCATTCAACTAGCTCACATTCAACAATTCCTTCACCGATATCAGGTAAAATAAAATCAATACTCATGTTTATTCCTTCACTTATTCAAAATAAGCTATTAGTAAATTAATAGTTAATGCTGTGTTTAATGGCTTCATAAATTTTTAAATGATCAGCGACATATTCTTTTTCAAGCGCTAATGGGTATGGTGTATCTAAACCACATATACGCGCTATTGGAGATTCTAAATGTAAAAAGCATTCTTGCTGAATAGTGGCTGCTATTTCACTAGCAAACCCAGCTGTTAATGGCGCTTCTTGGCTAACTAATAACCGTCCTGTTTTCATCACCGAATTGGCAATTGTTTCAATATCCCAAGGTAATATGCTACGTAAATCAATAACCTCACAAGAAATACCGTCGTTTTCAGCTAAGTCAGCGGCTTGTTGAAGCATGTCCATTTGAGCCCCCCAAGCTAATAAGGTTATATCAGACCCCGCTTGTACAACTTCCGCCTTGCCCAAGGGAAGTTGATAATCTTGGTTAGGTACTTCGCCAACAGACGCGCGATATAAACGTTTGGGTTCAAAAAACAACACAGGGTTATCATCACGTATTGAGGCAAGTAATAAACCTTTGGCTTGATAAGGGTTGCGTGGTATAACCACTTTTAACCCAGGGGTATGGGCAAAGTAGGCCTCTGGTGATTGGCTATGATACAAGCCACCAGCAATACCACCACCGTAAGGTGAGCGAATAGTGAGTTTGCCAACATTAAATTCGTTTCCGCTGCGGTAGCGAAATTTCGCCGCTTCATTCACTATTTGGTCAAAGGCGGGAAAGATATAGTCGGCAAATTGTATTTCTGCAATGGGACGAGAGCCTTGTGAGGCTAAGCCATTAGCAAAGCCGATTATACCTTGTTCAACTAGTGGCGTATTAAAACAGCGACTTTTACCGTATTTATCTTGTAAACCAGAAGTTGCGCGAAAAACGCCACCAAAGTGCCCAACATCTTCACCAAAGCATAAGGTACTTTCATCTTCCTTCATGGCAATATCAAGGGCGTTATTAATGGCCTGTAACATATTCATTTGTGCCATAACTAAAATTTCCCTGCAGTAAATGGATAGGCTTCTGGGTATTTATTTACATGCGCTTTCACTTGCGCTAATTGCGCCGTTAACTGATTTGATGGCACATCGTAAACATCTGTTATTAAGGTATCGATATGTGGTTTGTTTATTTTTTCAGCAACTTTCACTGCAGCTAATATTTGCTCTCGTAAGCTTTCAAATAATGTTTTGTCTTGCCCCTCATCCCACCAATTTTTTGCCAGAATCCAGTTTTTCATGCGTAAGATAGGATCATTAGCTTGCCATTTATCTTCTTCTGCTCGGGTACGATAACCGGAGGGATCGTCTGACGTAGAGTGAGCTCCTAACCGATACGACATGGCTTCAATGAGCACAGGCGCATTTTCTTTTAAGGCGTAAGCCCGTGCTATTTGTGTTGCTTTTAGCACGGCGAGAATGTCATTTCCGTCAACGCGTAGCGTTTTTATGCCATAACCAACACCACGAGAAGCAATGCCATTACCTTTGTACTGTTCGTCAGCGGGTGTTGAAATTGCGTAACCATTGTTACGGCAGAAAAAGATCACTGGGGCTTGATGCACTGCGGCCATATTCAAGCCTGCATGAAAGTCTCCTTCTGATGCGGCGCCTTCACCAAAAAAGCATAGGGTTACTGCGTCTAAACCTTGAAGTTTTTGGCCGTAAGCATAGCCAGTTGCTTGTGGAATTTGTGTGCCTAAAGGCGAGGAAATGGTCATGTAGTTTAATGCTTTTGAACCATAATGAATTGGCATCTGCCGGCCTTTACCTAAGTCTTTTTCATTGGAAAACATTTGGTTCATAAAATTGTCAAGACTAAAGTCACGAAACATTAAGGCACCCTGTTCACGGTATTGGCTCATGATCATGTCTTGTGGCTGTAACCCAGCAGCAGCACCTACACTTGCTGCTTCTTCACCTAAAGCAGCCATATAAAAGCTTAAACGACCTTGGCGTTGTGATGCCACCATGCGCTCGTCTAAAACCCGATGAAAAGCAAAAGTTTTATATACTTTAAGGGCTAGTGCTTGGTCTATGTCTGGCATGTCACTACCCGCATAAACACTGCCGTCTTGTTTTAATATTTTTAACTCTGGAATTTCAACGCTAGTGCCGTCAATAAAGGTAGGTTTGTGTACCACTGGGCCGTCATTATAAAGTTCACTACTCATAACATTCTCTTATTGTATTGTGTTTTTTACATAAATTTTTATAAAACTAAAAACACAACGTGGGTGCGTATTATTTATTATTGTAAAAATAATGATGGTAAAACTATTAGCCGAAAAATTATTATTGTTTTATCAGTATAGCTAACAATCGATAACATTCGCCCAAAACTTTACCTTTACGTAAACTGATAGGCAAGATTAACAGGTAATCTACTAGCAGTACTTTTATAAAAACTGAGCAAAAATGTTTACAGTAGACGATAAAGGTTATAAGTAATGTCAGTGATAATGAGTTAGAGGGGGTTGAAGGTAGTGATTAGATAAGTCACTGAGCTCAATTCAACAAAACCAATTGAACTCAGTCGTACAAACCAGAGGGTTTACCGGTAGCTAAACAGGGGTAATTTCAGCGGGGATAACGGTTAGCAATGCCCGTTGACCAATAGCGACATTAGCATTGGGGAAAATAATTGCCTCGCCTTGCTTTTGAATTTTAATTTCATCGTTGCCATCAGTGGCAATAACAGTGCCGATAGGAAAATCGGTAAAGTTTTCGGTCTCTTTAGAAAAATGTAAGGTGAAGTTTTCAGTTCGACGTTCAATGATTTGATCTATTTTAAAAAAATTAAAATCCTCTGGGTTATATTCTGTTAGTTCAAGGTCTGCTCCAGAAACTAAAGCAGTTAAGCTTGCCCTTATTTGAGCAAAGCTTTCAGTGTTGTTTTGATTAAAAGGCCTTACCTTCCCTAACTCTACAGTATAAGCATGCGCGCCAAATTCGTTTGATGAAAAGTAACTAAAGGTATTGGTTGGTGAGTTTGAAAACAAAATGGTATTGATACCGCAAGCAAGCATAAATTGTAATTGTGTTTTCGACCAAGGTTTACCGTGCATAAACGGATAAACAGCAAACTTATCATTTTTAGAACCACGTATGGCCGTGTGTAGATCATAATGAAAGCGCTCTACAACTTGCCCCACAGCTAAACTTGCATTAGTGTTTGCTTGCTCTGGGCTAATGTTTGGTTTTGAGTGGACATTAAAAAAATCTCGCACCGTATTTTCTAATAATAAAGCACGGTGGCGCTCAGCATTAATTAAGCCAGGCCCTTGGCCTTGATCAATTGAATGCCCCCCTGAAAATAGTCGATTTAAATTTTCGTTAACAAAGCGCTTAGCAATATTAATAGCTGCAGGGTTACCAAATATAAATAAGACCCTATGAGCTAAATGTAATTCACCTAAAATAATCTGCTTGATTAAATCGCTACAAATTTCGATAGGAGCGGTTTCATTACCATGAACCGCACTCGATAAAACAATATCTTTCGTGGCGCGCTGACTTAATGGCTCAAAGACAATAATGCCAGTATCAAGCACTGACACTTTAGTTTTTGCCAAGCTATGACGACAAATGACGTCAAAGCTAAAGCTAGCCATGGTAACTTCATGGCTACGAGTTAAGTGTAAAAAATCACCATTGCGCAATAATTGCTGCTGTAATTCTTCTGCTGATAATTGCTCTTGTGGATAAGACATTATAACCTTTATTTTATTCGTGCGTTATTTGCATTGAGTGATTATTAGCATTCCCTCTTATCCTTGAGCGCGTCACCCTACTTTTTATGCTTTAATCTTTACGCTTTAAAGGGACAAATATTACAAGCCCGCTGCTTTAAAGGCAGCACTGACAATATGTTGTGCTTCTTTAATAATTGTTGTTAAGTGGTTTTTGTCTATAAAGCTTTCGGCGTAAATTTTGTAAATTTCTTCTGTGCCAGATGGACGGGCCGCGAACCACCCATTTTCTGTTACGACTTTAATGCCTCCGATGGCAGCATTATTACCTGGCGCATGAGACAAAACTTCGGTTATTTTTTCTCCGGCTAAACTATCTGCCGTGATATCCTTGCTTGATAATGCAGTTAATATTTTTTTCTGCTCAAAAGTAGCAGCCGCTTCAACCCGACCATAACAAGGCTCGCCTAATTCTTTAGCTAATTCAAGGTAGTGTTGGTAAGGATCTTGCCCCGTTACGGCTAGTATTTCTGCCGCTAACAATGCCATAATGAAACCATCTTTGTCGGTCGTCCAAGTACTGCCGTCACGGGCAAGGAATGCCGCGCCTGCACTTTCTTCTCCACCAAAAGCGTAGCTAGCATCATGTAAACCTTCAACAAACCATTTAAAACCAACAGGTACTTCTGATAATGGACGTGCTATTTTGTCGGCAACACGGTTAATTAGTGAACTTGAAACTAAGGTTTTTCCTATTTTACAGTGTGCGGGCCAATGTCGATGAGTCATTAAGTAGTAAATAGCAACTGCTAAATAATGGTTTGGGTTCATTAAACCACCAGATTTAGTCACTATACCGTGGCGATCAAAGTCAGGGTCGTTACCAACACTGATATCAAAATCATCTTTCATAGCAATTAAGCCGGCCATCGCATAAGGCGAAGAGCAATCCATACGAATTTTTCCGTCTTTATCTAAAGGCATAAAGGCAAAGCTTGCATCGACAACAGGGTTTACAATGTTAATGTTAATACCATACTTTTTAGCAATGGCGGGCCAGTACGCAATACCTGAGCCGCCTAGTGGGTCTACCCCTAGGGTAACACCTGCTTTTGCAATGGCTTGCATATCAATAACTTGGTCAAGTTGGCTAACGTATTGCTCAATAAAGTCTTGCTGAGTAAGTAAGCGAGATTTAATCGCTTGTGGGTAAGGGATTTGTTTAACCTCAACTAAATTGGCTTTAATTAGGGCATTCGCTCTTTCTTCTATTTGCTTAGTAATATCCGCTTCTGCAGGACCACCATGAGGAGGGTTGTATTTTATTCCCCCATCGCTTGGCGGGTTGTGTGAAGGTGTAATAATTAAGCCGTCAGCTAAATTAGTTGGTGAAGTACTGTTGTCTTGTGCATTATTATGACTAATAATTAAACGAGAAATCACTGGTGTTGGGGTAAAACCAGCGCCGGTTAACGCATCATGTTGAATAACAACATTAACACCATTGGCAATCAGTACTGAAATTGCACTAGCAAATGCGGGCTCTGATAAAGCATGGGTATCTTTACCTAAAAATAAGGGCCCTGTTATTTTTTGTTCGTTACGGTATTCAACAACCGCTTGGCAAATTGCCATAATATGGTGCTCATTAAAGCTAATTTTAGCTGACGAGCCACGGTGGCCAGAAGTACCAAAACTCACCTGCTGCGCTGCAATAGCGACATCGGGCACTTGTAAAAAGTAATCACTCACTAACTGCCCAATATTAATTCTATCTTCAGGACGAGTTGGTTTACCTGCGTATGGATGTACTGACATATTCTTCCTTCTTTTTATACAAGTATGATTAACTTATTGTACAAGTCTTAGTAAATTTATTATTTAGAGTAATTCTCTGATTTTTTCTACATCAAATTCGTTATACCCCAGTGAGGCAGCTGCTTTTGTTAACATCATTTTTTTGCGGGTAGTATTGGAATTAGTTAATACCCAAAATGGGCTACCTGGAATTTGCTTTGGCTTAGTGCTACTGCCACTTGCTTCTAATTCCGCTTCTGAATTTGCAAAATATAACCGCTCACGCCCACAAATTTCTGTCACCACTTTAAATTGTTGCGGGTGTGCTCGATAAAGTGCCGCTAAAATAAGTAAAAAGCGCCCCACAGCGCCACGTTGCATAGCCAGCTCTTCTTTATTGATAAAGTTAAACACAGTTTCAGAGTTGTTACATAAAATTTCAGGCTCGGTTGGCTCAACGTCGCCTGCTTCATTGTCTGCATCGTCGTCTACTACCATAGCTTCTGTTGCTATTTCTACTGGATTTTCATCTAATGAACTTGTCTCTTCAAGCTTAAGCAAACGACGTAAAATACTTGAAGCATTCTCACCAATAGATTGTGTATTGGCAACAATATGAAGATATAAATCATCGTCTATTTCAATATTTTTCATTTATCTCTAACTTCTATAATGTTTAATTGCGGCAAGATTATACCAATTAAATTAATTAAGGGTACTCTATTCAACGATAAAAAAACCTAATACGAAAAAGCCCAACTTTGCCACTAAAAATAAAATATGACAAAGCGGGTGCAAGGATTAATAACCTAGTGAAAAAAGATTAAGTTAAAACTATTGTGATATTCCATGATAAAATTACTGTAAATTATAAAGTTAATGGTGTAAAAAATAAAATGACTTCACAAAACTTGTCACCTGTACAGGTAAACTCTCCTCAAGCAAAACAGCAACTATTAAATTACCAACAACTTGGACAAGGCGAACACTTAGTATTAATTCATGGCTTATTTGGCAGTTTAGAAAACTTAAATATGGTCGCGAGAAGTTTAAGCCATCACTATTGCGTGACCAGTGTTGATGTAAGAAACCATGGTAATTCATTTCACCAAGCGGGTATGGAGTACCAAGACTTAGCACAAGACGTTATTGCTTTGCTAGATCACTTATCAATTAAATCGTGCCATGTTTTAGGACACTCAATGGGGGGGAAAATTGCCATGCAAATAGCACTGTCACACCCTAACAGAATAAAAAAACTTGTTGTGGCCGATATTGCCCCTGTTAAATACCCAGCACACCACTTAACCATTATTAAAGGTTTACAAGCAATAGACTTATCAAGCGTAAAACAACGCAAAGATGCGGATATTCAATTAGCGAAATATGTCGATAACGCTGGCGTAAGACAATTTTTATTACGTAATATTGTGATGAACGAACAAGGACAATTTCGCTTTAAATGCCATTTAACTAATATTGAGCAAGGTTACCAACATATAATGCAAGGGATTGAAATTACAAAAAATAATCATAAAGCTTTTACTGGAGACACCTTGTTTATTAAAGGCGGTAACTCTGATTATATTTTACCTGAGCATCAAAACAGTATCACCACACTTTTCCCTAAAGCCCAAGCCAAGGTAATTCAAGGTACTGGGCATTGGTTGCATGCTGAAAAAACAACCGCCTTTAATAAAATAGTGACTGACTTTTTAACTGTACAAAACCCGAGTAAGACATTTTGATCAAGATCAACCATTTAATTAACTAAATACGCTAACATTTTGCCGATAATTTGGATGAAAATAAATGAGTTTATGCTGACACTGTGCTATAGTGCCGCCAATTTTTATTTAGGCTAAAACACTAACTCAAATGCTAGCTGAACATTTAGAACTGATAGAAGCTATCGGGCTTAATTTATTTTTTCTTTTCATTTTTGGTTTTATCGGCTTATCTATCCACGATGTGATGAACAAAAATGACGTACCCAAAATGGGCAAACTGGTTGTTTACTTTGTGCTGTTTTTAGGTTGTGCTGGGTTTATTGCTAAAGGCATTATTCAATTTATCTGGGAAAGTCAGGGAGTTGGCTAGTGGCAAAGGAGTTAACCGACTTAACCACCATCGATTTATTTAGTGATGAAAAGCGCCCTGGGCGGCCAAAAACAAGCCCGCACCCACGCCATGTTCAAATACGAATAAATAAACGCAATCAGGTTAAACGAGACAAGAATAACGGTTTAAAACGAGTAGAATTTAAAATTCATCAGACTTTGTTTGAACAACTAGAAGCGTTAGCTAAAAAGAAAGAAATTAGTCGCAGTGAGTTAATAGAAACTCTTTTAATTGAGTCATTGGCTGATAAAGCGCTTAGCGAATAAAAGTAATTAATTAATACTAAATTGAAGTAATAAGGTAATTCTCATGGCAATCGTAGGTTTATTTTTTGGTAGTGATACCGGTAATACCGAAGCAATCGGTAAAATGATCCAGAAGAAACTAGGTAAAAAAATGGTCGATGTAAAAGACATCGCTCAAAGTACAAAAGAAGAAATCGCTGAATTTGATTTACTTATCTTAGGCATTCCAACATGGTATTACGGTGAAAACCAGTGTGACTGGGACGACTTTTTGCCTGACCTAGAAGAAATTGATTTTACCGACAAACTTGTCGCCATTTTTGGTTTAGGTGATCAAGAGGACTATGCTGAATACTTTTGTGATGCAATGGAACCGTTACGTGATATTGTTGAGAGTAAAGGTGCTATTGTTGTGGGTAACTGGCCAACAGAAGGTTACGAGTTTGAAGCATCGAAAGCATTAATTGATGAAAATACCTTTATTGGCTTATGTATTGACGAAGATAGACAGTCTGAACTAACAGAGGAACGCGTTAGCCAATGGGTTGACCAATTGAATGAAGAAATGTGTTTAGCCGAGCTCGCCTAAGCAATAAATAGATTTATCGCAAAGTTTTCCTTTTAAAAGCTCATTTATTGAGCTTTTATCGTTTAAAAGCGATAAAAGCACTAATTAATCAAACTATACCTTTCACCAAACTTGATAACGGCCTATACTTTTACTTTTATCTTTAATTATCTTAATAGAGGAGATAGTAATTTCTATGGCAGAACAAAATGAAGAATTAAAAAGAGCGGGGTTGAAAATTACCTTACCACGTATAAAAATTCTTGCCATTTTACAAAACCCAAACAATCAGCACATTAGTGCTGAAGATGTCTATAAGATTTTACTAGAGCAGCAGGAAGAAATTGGCTTAGCAACGGTATATCGTGTTCTTAATCAGTTTGATGATGCGGGCATTGTCACACGTCATCACTTTGAGGGCGGGAAGTCTGTATTTGAATTAGCTCAAAAAAATCATCATGACCATTTGGTGTGTTTAAAATGTGGTAAAGTTGTTGAGTTTGAAGATGAGGTAATAGAGCAACGACAAGTAGATATTGCTAACACTCACAAAATGATTTTAACAAATCATAGTTTATACCTGTATGGTGAGTGCGAAGATAAAGTTGCCTGTGAAGAATACAGAAAAGCGCTGCTTTAATCATGAAGCTTTAATCACTGTTGCTATGTCTAGCAAACATTATCTCGTTGATTAAGTAATCATATTGAGATTAACACTGAAGAGCTGATGAGTAATATTCATTGGCTCTTTTTTATAAAAATACGCTAATTATTTATTGTGAGTAAAGATATTTCGTAAAGGATAAAACATAGCAAAGGAATAGCGTGATCTTTTAAGTAACGGCTTATGCAAGCAACCGAAAAGTGTGTCAGATTAAGTCGGAACTAATACAAATTATACCGACAGTTTCCCTTGGTAATCACACTAATACAAATAAAGGACAAAAAAAATGCAACTAAAATAGTTGCATTTTTAACTAGCTTATTATGCATCCTGCATCTTTCAGTTTTCTCAATTTGTCCTTAAAAAACCGTCCTTAGTATATCCTTTGAGTTATATCCCACTCATTGTCCTTTGCTTTAAATCCTTTTACATCCATGCAAACAGTAGCCGAAATACTTTCAGCTTAATCCGTAGAACTCAGTTCTATTGGATTAAGTTGCCGCTCGGCGACATACTACTAATATCCATAATCCCTTATTGATCACATTCATGTTCTCTTAATCCTTTAGTGAAGTCCTTTTCACTTGACTTAATCCTTAAGTCTCCTTTACCTTAGAGTGCTCCCTACCATAACGTTATCACACAGGTAATCCTTACCTTAAGTAAATAACCAAAGCGCTCCTGCGCTTCATCTTCCTGACAGGGTTAATAATACGCTTAAAATATAATTAAGCAGCTTACTCATAAAAACTTTTTAACTGTAACTTTTATGTAACATAAGAAAACAATAAATAGTTATTTAAAATCAATGGCATATTGTAAAAATGATAAATTAAAGTAAATAATTACCAATATATCTCACAGCGTTGTAAGAGATCTCGCACAAAGGAATAGGCTAATAACTCTTGGAGTGTTTAAATGTGGATAATGAGGAACGGTTAAGTGTAACTAAGACTTACTGGGTATTACTCTTGGCAATGACAAAATCAAAGGCAGCGGTTATTGCTGCAACTTGGGCAAGTATACAGTTTTCATCGTCTGACTTGGGGCTGTCTGGATAGACCTCGGTTGTTGTAACATACTTGGCGTCTGTTAACCCCATGCAAAGCCCTAGCGCTTTTCCTGCGTAATTTATAACGCCAAATTGGGCTGTATCAACACCAATGAGCTGACCTTGTTCATCTGCTGGTGCGATATGAGTAACCTTTGCCACAGCGTTAATAATCGCTTGCTGGAAGTCTGCTTGTGGATTAAGTGTGTTGCCAACTAAATAAAAGCCGTCTGGAATATTCCAAACTTTCTGCTCGATGGCATCTCGCGCTGAGAGTGCTGGCCTGAAAACGCTATTATCAGTATCAGTTGTTTCATGGAGATCAATATGTACTAAAATATCAGCATCGAGCGACTGTATCAATGCCATTAATGCCGCCGATTCCTCTGCTGGGCTATTAGCATAAAAAGATCGGTTAGGATCAATCGCTTTAGGGTTCCATCGGTTAATCGTTTCATAAGCCCATGGGCTCACACAAGGTGCCACTAATAAATTAAAGTCGTGACTATAGTGAGAACTATTGCTTAAGGTTTGCTTGTCTATACCGGCCGCTTCATTTTCTAGAAAACGAAGCGCTCCTTGCACACCGCTGGTTTCATAACCATGAACACCACCGGTAACAAGGAGCGTTTTCTTATCATGTCGCCATTGTTTACTTTTTAATGCAAACAATGGGTAGCGCTGTTGGTCGATTGACAATGCACCATATTGAACAAGCTCAAAACACGAAGATAATGTTTTTACTTTACTAACAACCTCGTCTTGATAAGAACGCTTAATTATTTGCAATTCAAGCCATTTTTGCTTGTCTGCCGCATCCCATTTTTGTCCTAAGGTACCAATAGGATACTCAAGGCTTTTAGTCATATTTATTTACCTTCGTTTTGCGCTTAACTGATATTAATATTATTTAGCTTCTGAACGCCCCATAAACTTATGCTCACTGGTGTTAACCTTTACTCTATCACCGGTTGAGATATGCTCAGGCACTTGGATAATTAACCCTGTTGAAAGTGTTGCGGGTTTAGTACGGGCACTTGCCGAAGCGCCTTTTATTGAGGGATCAGTATCAGTAATAACCAGATCAACACTCGCGGGTAAATCAACCCCCACTGGTACATCATCAACAATAATTATTGATACGCCTTGAGTGTCTTCGTTAACAAATAATAGCTCTTCACTAATACTGTCTTTATTTAAGTTATAAGGTGTGTAGTCTTCATTATCCATAAAAACACATTCATCACCGTCTATATAAGAAAACATTGCTGGGCGTCGACTTAAGTCTGCAAGCGTTAGCATATCTTCTGCTTTAAAAGTTTCATCTACTTTTACACCGGTAACCACATCATATAAACGCATACGGTATAAACTACCACCAGCCCGACCTTGCGGGACTGAGCGTGTTATATCTCTAACAATTAATACCTTACCATTGTGCTCTATTGCAGCATTTTTCTTTATTTCACTTGCCTTTGGCATGAATAATTCCTTAAGTAATTATATGTAACAGCTAAATACCAAAGAAAATAGCATGAACCCACGGTAATGCAAGTGCTAGATACATAAATCGCTTTTTGGTAGCGATCCTTTCACAATAAAAAACCTATTAGTGAAAACTTTCATAGGGATGATCACCTTAATCTTGCGCAGACAAACAAATACTGGATCAACAACGCACTAACTTAGCAATAATGACAGAAAAACAAAAAGGCTAGTGCAATTACTGCCACTAGCCTTAGTTAATCTACTTGGTTTGTACTGTGGTTTTTTCAACTATATCTTCAAGTATCTCGAATGCCATCACTCAAATGGACGCTCTAACCATGCAAGCTGCAGCTTCAAATCTGCAATCTCATTATTAGCATCAGCTAGTTGCTGCTGGATATTTTTTTGCTCATTTTTAAGGTTTTCAACATTCAACTCAGTATTTGATGACATATTACTTCTATCCTCATGGGCCATATAACCCCCTAAAAACTTGTTGTTAGAGTTGTAATATTACATAGAAAACAACAAAATTAACAGTATCATCAAATTATTGTTAACATTCATACTAATAATGCTGTCAAGTTTTCTTACCATACGGTCTGCAGGCATTTACCACATCAAGTCATCTGGTATTTGATAATCGGCGTATGGATCATCTTCATCAAACTGCTCTTCAACGATCTTATCGTTTTGTACTAAGACGACACTTTTATCAAGCTCTGCAAGCTTTTCGGCAGTTTCACGGGTAACAATATAGGTTGTTTCATCAAAGCCACATAAAGATAAACGGCCATTAACTAATGCTTTATGAGTGATAGGCTCTAATGAAAGTTTTTTTATTGTACTACCAAAGGTATAATTATATTCATTATCGCCATCAACATTTTTAATTTGGTGGTGCGTTAATATTTGCTTAATACGCAGTGCTTGTTCTTTCTGGGCAAGCTGTTGTTTTTTCTTTTCATTTAACGCATTGTCTCTTTCTTTTTTTTCAGCCTTCGCTTGTGCTAAGTCTGCTTTAACTTGCTCTTGTAGTGTTGCATCGTGCTGTACACCACTGCGTTGTTGTTTGTTTTTTTTGCGTTTATCTGCATTAGCTTGACGTGTTTTTTGTTTTGTTGTTAAGCCAGCGTTAAGAAGTTGTTCCTGAAGTGATGCCATGATAACTCTTTACTTTTTACTAAGGTGTATGGGGGCTTTATTCTAACAATAAAAGCCAATGAGACAAGCTTTTGATGCCTGTTAAACCCGTTCAATTTAATTTAGGACCCTGCTAATAGCTAGATAATAATTGCGTTAGTATTCATGGTATAACATGAGCAATCAAAAGGTGTATTGGCAACATGCTCCTTGGTGCCCTCTTGATTGTTTCATTTTAAAATTACCCAAAAGAATTACTTAACTAGATGTATCGGACTATCAATTTTTATAACTTGTGGTGTTTTTTGTTTAGGGGGGGTAACCATGACATCTTTTGTGGTGGATTGACCGCTTTGATACCTATGATAAGAACAGTGTTTCATACCTATTTGGTGACAAAAATCATTAAAGCTTTGAAAATCATCACGGGTAAAGTTTTGTCCTTCTTGCGTTAATAAACCATCAATATACATAGCATCACCATTAATATTGCAATTCGCTATAGCTGAATAAGGCTTACCATACTCATCTACTTTTAACGCTCTAACCATTTTAACTTCGAAAATCCAATCTCCAATTTGTACATGTTTTGTCATTGACTCGGTCACTTAACACTCCGAAAAATAAATATACTCTTTAATGAATCAAGAATTATACAATTTATTAACAATAAAACACAACAACACATTTTTTCAATATAAAACAACAGGTTAACATAGGGCAGAAATAAAAAACCAAATCTATTAACAAAAGCTTCGTTAGTTTGTCGTGATCAGTTATCCTTTATCTTACTATTTTTCACAATTTTTATGCCGGTTTGCCATGATAAAAAGAATCACTATTGCTTTATTACTTATTAGCTCACTTATTATCGCTTATGGTGTAACCTGGATTTACAGTCAATTGGACAGCGCTCTGCCGCTATTAGAGGGAAAAAAAACCGTTTTTGGTTTAACTAACAGTGCAACGATCGAACGTGATGAACAGGGTATTGTTACGGTTAAAGCAAGTAATCGGCTTGATGTCGCAGTAGCAACTGGCTTTGTGCACGCACAAGAGCGTTTTTTTCAAATGGACTTATTGCGGCGTAACTCTGCTGGAGAACTATCAAGCTTGTTTGGCGCTCCAGCACTCAATTATGACAAATCGATACGTATTCACCGTTTCAGAGACAGAGCCTTAGAAATAGTTAAGCATTTACCTGACGAGCAAAAAGATTTATTAAAAGCTTATACCCGAGGCGTAAACCAAGGCTTAAAGTATATAGGCTCTAAACCTTTTGAATACCTGTTGCTTCAACAAGATCCTGCGCCATGGACCGAAGAAGATTCTATTTTAACTGTGTTTAGCATGTACATTGACTTGCAATATACCAAGGGGCAACGAGAGCAAACCTTAGGTTTAATGAAAGCGGTGCTATCTGCCGATGTTTATGCCTTTTTAAATCCTAAAGGTAGTATTTGGGACGCTGCCATTGATAATAGTCAATACCTACCAGCACCTTTACCAAAAGAAGCATGGCCTTCTGCCTCTCATGCAAACTTACCCAATACCCAAAAGGCAATGGATCTTGTTAGCAACACAAGTGCTTTAAAATACCGTGCAGATGAATTTCCTGGCTCTAACAACTGGGGCGTTTCTGGAAAAATAAGCAGTACTGGCAGCGCCATCATTGCTAACGACATGCATTTAGGCATACGAGTGCCTAACACTTGGTTTAGAGCAAGCTTTGAATACCCCCTAGATAATAGACAAATAAAAACCACTGGCGCAACACTGCCGGGCACACCAAACATTGTCATCGGCAGCAACGGTAACATCGCTTGGGGCTTTACCAATAGTTACGGTGATTATAGCGATATCATTAAAATTATACCTCTGAACAAACAGCAATACATGACACCTGATGGCGTTAAAGAGTTTACCTTTCATAAACAGCTTATTGCAGTAAAAGATGAACGCCCCGTTGAAGTTATTATTAAAGAGACTATTTGGGGGCCTATAATTGGTAAAAATCACCTAGGGGAGTTGCTGGTGTATCGCTGGGTGGCTCACGACCATCAAGCAGCAAACCTAGCAATAACGCAATTAGAGCAAGCAACCAGTGTTTCGCAAGCATTTAATGTTGCTGCACGTAGCGGTATACCGGCGCAAAATATGGTGGTGGGTGATAAAGCGGGCAATATTGGCTGGACCATTATGGGCCCTATACCTAAAAAGTTCGGTCAGGTAGGTGAAACCCCCACCTATTGGCACCAAGGTGAAAATGGTTGGGAAGGCTACTTAACTCCTGCACAATACCCTAAAGTTTTAAACCCTAAAGATCACCGACTATGGACCGCTAACGCTCGTGTTGTTGGTGGCGACATGCTAGCAGAAATTGGTAATGGTGGTTATGCTTTAGGAGCGCGTGCACAACAAATACGTGACGGATTATTTGCAAACGACCTATTTAATGAAACCTCATTATTAGCGATTGCCTTAGATGACCGTGCATTATTTTTAAAGCCGTGGCAAGACTTCTTATTAACAGAAGTACTAAATGATGCGTTACTAACAAAAGACATCATGATTAAACATAAAGAGTTTCAGCAGGTAAAATCGATACTGTCTAAAGATAAGGCCTTAAGCGCCAGCACAAACTCAATAAGTTATCGTTTGGTAAGAAATTTTCGTATTAATGTGCGTAATTTAGTGTTTAGTGAGTTTAACAAAACGTTAAGCAATATCACTACGGCCTATGACTTTCGCCAACTTAGTAGCCAAATAGAAGCTCCCTTATGGCAATTAATAAACAAACAACCAGACAATTTTTTAATGCGCCCGTTAAATAGTTGGCAAGCTATTTTTAATCAAGCCTTACAACAAACTATTGACGACATGACCACCTTAGATACAGGTGAAAAGCAAGCACTCACTCAAGCCACTTGGGGACAACAAAATACAACCAAAATTCAGCACCCTTTGAGCCAATCAGTTCCCTTTATTGGGCATTGGTTAGATATGCCTGCAACAGCTATCTCGGGTGACAGCTACATGCCCAAAATACAAGGTATTGACTTTGGTGCCTCACAACGCATGGTCGTTTCACCAGGACATGAAGAAACGGGCATATTTCATATGCCAACAAGTCAAGCTGGCCATCCTTGGAGCCCTTATTATGGGGTTGGCCACAGTGATTGGGAGAAAGGTAAGGCTTCGCCCTTTTTACCCGGAAAGACTAAATACGTGTTAACGTTATTAAGTTATTAACTTTTTAGAGGAACAACTATGACAACCTTAATTTGGTGCTTATTTATTGCTGGATTACTGCCATTACTTGCCAAAGGACCTGTTGCCTTTGCCATGGCTAAATTAGGTGGCTACAATAATAAACACCCTAGATACCAGCAAAGCAAACTAACAGGCTTTGGCGCAAGATCTTTAGCTGCGCATCAAAATGCCTTTGAATCTTTGATCATATTTGCGCCTGCGGTACTCTTAGCCATTAGTACCAACCATAGCGGTAAAAACATAGCGTTATTAGCTATTATTCATGTATGTGCCCGCGTCGCCTATCATATTTTTTATTTAATGAATTTTGACAAGTTACGTAGCTTAGTGTGGTTTATTTCCACCTTTTGTAGCTTTGGGATTATGGCTCAGTGTATCCCATAAAGTTAGATAACCGACAATAATGGTCTAAAGAAACTATTGACACAAATTAGCCAAGCTCGCTACAGTAGTCGGCTTAGCCAAATTCTCATCTAAAAACCTTAATTTTCAAGGTTTTTTTATCAACAGAGCAGCATAAATTAGCAAAATAGGAAATAAAAGTGAGTGAAAAATTAGATTTAAACGAAATACGGAAAGAAATTACCAGCTTAGATAAAGAACTATTAACCCTATTTGCTAAACGTCGTGCGCTCACACTTAATGTTGCTAAAAGCAAGGTGCAACAAATACGCCCTATTCGTGATCAACAACGCGAGCAAGAACTATTAATTAGGCTGATAAAACAAGGAAAAGAATTAGGCTTAGACGCACACTATGTTACCAGTGTGTTTCAAACCATTATTGAAGACTCAGTATTAAATCAACAAGCGTATTTACAAAATTTAACAAACCCTAACATTCAAACCCCAACTGTTAGTGTCGCTTTTTTAGGTGATAAAGGTTCATACAGTTATTTAGCAAGTCATCGATATTTCTCAAGGCGTGCTGAAAAAATTATCGAGTCAGGCTGTCAAAACTTTAGTGATATTTTGCAGCAAGTTGAATCAGGCCAGGTTGACTATGGCATGCTACCAATTGAAAACACTAGCTCTGGTAGTATTAATGAAGTGTATGATTTACTGCAACATACGAGCTTATCTATAGTGGGTGAAATTACCCAGCCTATAGAACACTGCTTATTAACAGCAGTTAACACCAGCTTAGATAAAATAAAAACTATTTATGCGCACGGACAGCCCTTTGCACAGTGTAGTAACTTTTTAGATAAACAAACCAACATTCGTATTGAATACTGTGACAGTACCGCAGATGCTATGGCACGCGTGGCTGAGCTTCAGGATGAAACAATGGCGGTTATTGGTAGTGAAGAAGGTGGCCAATTGTATCAGCTACAAGCGCTAGAAAAATCGATTGCCAACCAAAGTGAAAACCATTCACGCTTTATTTTAGTTGCTAGAAAAGCGGTTGACGTAGCTGAACAAATTCCTGCTAGAACCACCATTATTTTAGCTACTGGGCATAAAGCGGGAGCATTAGTTGAGTGTTTATTAGTGTTAAAAGATAAAGGCATTAATATGTGCAAACTTGAATCTCGTCCTATTCAAGGCCGCCCATGGGAAGAAATGTTTTATATTGATGTAGAAGCTAATTTAAAAAGTTTTGCCTTGCAAGAAGCCATAACTGAAATAACTGAACACACTAATTTTATTAAAGTATTAGGCTGTTACCCTATTGAACATATTAGCCCTACCAGTGTACCAAGTACTGAAATATAGCCAGTAAACCGCTACGGGGTTAATAAAGCCAGCTTACACCCTTGCAATAAAGTTCAAAAAATATCCCTCTCAATATCATAACGCGATTAGCCAAATTCCAAGGCTAATCGCGTTACGTGATTATTCTCCCAGATATCTATTTTCTCTGGTGTTTTTCTTAAACTCTTTATTTAGTCTGTGTTTGCTTCTAGCGCTTTTTGTTTAGCTGCTATTTCATTGGCAATGGCTTGTGGTGAGCCTGTATTTCTACACAACCAGTAATAAGCACCCGGTACGATAAATAAGGTAAAAACACTTGCCAGTGACACCCCAGCAAAAATTACCACACCAATGACCATTCTGCTTTCAGCGCCAGGGCCTGAGGCTAACACTAATGGTATTGCACTTGTCACGGTTGTAAAGGTTGTCATGACAATAGGCCTTAACCGTTGTTGTGCCGCATTAATTAACGCTTGTTCAAATGCTATACCTTTATCTCTTAGTTGGTTGGCAAACTCTACAATTAATATCCCATTTTTTGCAGACAAGCCTATCAGCATCACAATCCCAATTTGGCTGTATATATTTAAGCTCATCCCCATTAGTTCAAGGCCAGTGAGCGCGCCAACTAAGCCTAAGGGTACCGTGAGCAATATAACCAAAGGATGAATAAAGCTTTCAAACTGTGCTGCCAATACTAAAAAGGTGATCAATAGTGCTAATAAAAACACCAATATAATAGAGCCGCCTGATTCTTTTAATAATAATGACTCGCCTTTGTAGTCTATTTGTACTTCTTCAGGTAAGTGTTCATCAGCAACATGCTTTAAAAAGTCTAACGCGTCACCTAAAGCATAACCATCAGCTAAGTTAGCGGTGATGGTAACACTGCGCAAACGGTTATAACGGTTCAATTGTGAAGAGGTAGCATCTTCTGAGACAGTAATTAAATTAGACAGTGGAATTAAATTATTTGAGCTAGATGAGCGTACGTAAATATTGTCAATATCGGCGGGGCTGCGATATTGCCTTTCGTCACCTTCAACAATCACGTCATATTCCTCTCCGCGCTCAACAAAAGTAGTCACGCGACGCTGTCCTAGCATTGTTTCTAAGGTGCGCGCTATGTCAGCAATAGCAACGCCTAAATCAGAGGCTCTACTGCGGTCAATACTAACCATTAACTGCGGATAAGTTTCCTTATAATCACTGTTAATAGAAGAAAGGTTAGGATTTTTTTGTGCTTCTTCAATTAAAATATCACGCCATCTTGCTAGTTCACTGTAGGTATTTCCCTGCAGTACAAAAGCCACAGGCGAACTACCGCCACCACCACCAATGCCTCGACGCATTATCGCAAAGGCTCTGACATCGGTAACACTTTGCAATTCGGTATTTATCTCATTAATAAATTCAAACGTACCAAAGCTGCGCTCTCCCCAGTCAGGCATGCCAACAATAGCTACCCCACCTTTACCGCCAAAACCAGGTACTCGCACTATTACTCGGTCTAGTTCATCACGCTTTTGATAGCTCAATAATTTATCTTCTATTGTTTGCATGTTTTTAACATTGTTTTCATAACTTGCCCCTTCCGCACTTTGCATCACAATAAAGAAATTACCTCGGTCTTCTTTAGGTGTGTACTCTGAAGGTAATTGCTGCAGTAATGCGTAAACCGCAACCAGTGATAAAGCAACAATGCTAATAATAAGGAAAGGCTGATGAATACTTTTAGCTAAAGCTCGACCATAAGAAGCTTCAAAACGCGCAAAGTTTTTATCTAAAAACTGGCCAAATGAAGAGCTGCGCTTACGGTATTTCAACATTTTTGAACACATCATCGGAGTTAAAGACAAAGCCGTTATGCTTGAGAAGATAACCGCTGCCGCAATTGCAATGGCAAACTCTGTAAATAAGCGGCCGACATTACCTGACAAAAAGATCAAGGGTACAAAGACCGAAACCAACACTAAAGTTGTGGCAATAACCGCAAAAGCCACTTCTCTGCCGCCTTCATAAGCAGCAAGTAAAGGTGTTTGCCCCTTTTCAATACGGCGATAAATATTTTCTAAAACAACAATTGCATCGTCAACCACCAAACCTATCGCTAACACCAGTGCTAACAAGGTCAACAAATTGATGGAAAAACCAAACCAAGACAGGGCTATCATTGAGCCTATTAATGCCACAGGCACCGTAATTGCCGGAATAATGGTTGCGGTAACATTGCCTAAAAATAAGAAAATAACCAACACAACCATTAACATCGCAATAAATAAGGTGTTGTAAACTTCATTAATAGAGCCTTCAATGAAGACTGATGAGTCATAACTGTTAATTATTACAGTGCCAACGGGCAGTGAGCTGCGTACCGCCAGCATTTCCTTGCGGGCTGATTTAACCACATCTAGCGTATTGGCTTTTGACTGTTTTATAATGCCCAGCCCCACCATGTTTTTACCATTACCGCGGAACATATTTTCATCGTCTTGCGCGTCAACACTTACCTGTGCAATGTCACCTAAGCGCACCAAAGAGTTATCGTCTGATCGGGCGACAACCATACTTGAAAAGTCTTGTTCTGTTAAATAACTCCGCTGTACTCTAATTGAAAAGTCACGTTCAATAGATTCAACTCGACCTGCGGGTAGTTCAATATTTTCGTTGCGTAAGGTCGACTCTATATCTTGAACGGTTACATTGCGTGCAGCCATGGCAGTACGATCTAAAAGAATTTTCATTGCATAAGTACGCCCACCGCCAACACGAACACGGGCAACACCATCAACCACAGAAAAACGATCGACTATGTATCTATTGGCATAGTCGGTTAATTCTAATGTAGACATGGTTTCACTTTGCAAGGCAAACCAAGCAATCACATCTTCATCGTCATTCGCTTTAGACACCTCCGGCGGATCTGCTTGCTCGGGTATGTTGTTTAAAGCACGTGATATTCGATCACGAACATCGTTGGTCGCCGCATCAATATCACGGTCTAAGTTGAACTCAATTCTAATACTTGAGCGCCCTACCCGAGAGGTAGAAGTAATTGTTTTAACGCCTTCTACACCACTAATTCTGTCTTCGAGCACTTGCGTTATTTTTGTTTCAACAATAGCCGCTGAAGCACCCGGATAATTAGTATTAATGCTGACTACGGGGGGATCAATATCTGGGTATTCACGCAATGGCAAGAGCAAAAAAGCCACAATACCAAAGGTAATTATCAGTAAATTAATGACGGTGGCGAAAACAGGTCTTTTAACCGAAAGATCAGATAAAATCACTTAACTTCTCCTCCTGCTGTTGCTGGATTTCCACTGTTATTTAACACCCTGACTTGAGTGCCATCTGTCAACTTTAACGCACCTTCAATCACGACAAGATCTTCTTGGTCTATTCCACCAACGATTTCAACAACCCCAGGTAAACGACGGCCAATGGTAACTTGCTTACGCACGGCTATTGGTGTTTGTGACTCATCCTCTTCAACAGTAAAAACAAAGTGTTTATCTTCTATCGGTATAATAGAGCTTTCTGACAACTGTAATAGCATTTCAACCTGCCTAACCACTTCAATATTTAGCAGCATACCTGGGCGTAGCGCAAAGTTTTTATTAGGAATGATGGCTCGTACTTTCAAAGACCGAGTAATAGGGTTAATGCGAGTATCAATTGAAATGATTTTACCGGTGAACTTTTGTTTTTTATAAGCTGAGTTAAGCGCTGTAATTGATTGGCCTAATTTAATGGTTGGTAAAAAACGTTCAGGTAAGTCAAAATCTACTTTAATAGAAGATAAATCATCCAGGCTTGTGATAACACTTCCGGCGTTTATGTAGCTGCCTACACTGACATTTCTAAAACCTAAAATACCATTAAACGGAGCCTTAATAACCAAATCGTCTACTTTAACACGGGCGCTTTGTAGTTGTGCAGCAATCGCTTTGGCTTTGGCTTCTTGTTGGTCTACTAATGATTTTGACATAGCCTTTAGTTTTAATAAATCTTGAAAGCGCTTTAGCTGTGCCATAGACTCTGACAAATTCGCTTCTAGTTCATTTACTTTTGCTAACTCTTCTTGATTATTTAAACGAACCAGTACATCGCCTTTTTTTACTAATTGACCATCACTAAAAGAAACGTCCTCTACCAAGTCGGCATATTTACTGGTAATAGATACCTTCTCATTCGCTCTGGTAGTGCCTACCGCTTCAATACTATCTTTAAATTCAGCTAATTGTGCGCTAGTAACTTTTACAGACACTATACGTTGATATTTTTTTTCTTCCTGTTGTGTTTCAGGCCACTGGGTATATATAACAATACTTGCCAGTAAAAATAAAATAAGAAATAAAGGTAAACGGTTTGCTATCGGGTTGCCATTAGCCATAAATGAAAGTCTCAATTTTAGTATAAGAATAAGAAAACTCACTTAGTATAACGTAACGCTGTAAACATGGCATTTACCTAAACAACAATTTACCTTAAAATATCAACCATTAAACGCAAATAGAGATACTATTTTGAACAAATTAGCTATTTTAGCTTTTACTTTACTGTTATTTTTTAGCGCTATGCTGTGGTATTTAGCGAATGGCTCATTGAATGAATATTTAAAAAGCCAAATTGAATTGCAAGGGCAATATTATAGTGGCCAAAATACAACGCTCTCAGTCGCTAATTTTTCTGAAGGCGATATATCTACAGGTACCAGTAGTGTGAGGCTTGATACACTAACCTTAGCAAATTTAGCTGGTTATAAAGCCAAAAACATACTCGCATTCGATACCGTTTTGGTTGAGATACCTGCCAAAGAGCAGGCTTTGGTTACTGACATAAGCAAGGTAACAATTAATCAACTCACCATAAATTTAGAATACAAAAACAATACCAATAATATAGCGCAGTTAATCAACAAGGCTCGTTTAACCCTCGCTACTGATTACCCTCAAAGCTACCCTGCAATCAGTGCTAAGCTATATGCGCAAAACCACCCTGAGCTTAATGCTGAACAATATGCCAAGCAAAACCCACAAGCAGGCCCTATCGTTGAACACACCAAGCAAAGTAAAAGTCGGGGTAAAGCCCAGCAAAAAATTAAAATAGCTGCCATTAACATAAGCCAGTTAACGCTAAACATAACAACAGCGGGCTTAACTGAATCAATACACACCAATAATATTAAACTGGGCACTATTGGTGGTAGTGAAGGCTTAGTTACTAATCAAATCGGCGGTGAGGTTTTACTAACAGTCCTTAAATTAGCCCAGCAAATAGAAAAAAGTAAAACGAAATAAAAAATATATTTACAACATCAGTTTTTACTGCTTGTTTTTTACCTACATAGCAGAGTAAGCTAATAAAAAATAAACAAGTTTTCTACTTTTATAAAGTCATACAGTAAGCATTAAGGCTTTTATAATAACAACAGGATTATTCAATTATGCCCTCATTGATGTTTTTGTCTTTTACCAAAGTTGCCATTTGCACGCTTTGGTATGCGTTAATATGCTCAACGTCCTTACATGCGACTGAGTTTGAATTCACCGCAACAGTAGGAAAAACTTTCGGCCCAGACTTACTAAGTTCGACCGATAACAGCTTATCGACCAGTAACGCGCCTAACTTTGCTCTAGCGTTTGCTTGGCAAGATTCACCAGTAGGACAAGGGCAAGTGCAAGTAAATTATATTGCTCGCGACTTCACCAGCGATGTTGACCAATCACTACATGATTTTGACACGCTTTATACACATTTTAGCGGTATTTCATTCATAAAAGAAAGAAACTATATCACCACGGTGAGTTTAGGTGTTGGGCTCACGTATTTTAACAGTGATTTTGAAAGCGTTATTTATCCTTCATTTTCTGCCGCTATTGGAACACGATACGAGTTTACTGATAGTTTAGCTTTCATTACCGAACTACGCGGTTATGCTACCTTAACAGACAACGACGATATGTTATTTTGTCAAGGCGATACTTGCGCCGCTAGCTTTGACGGCGCAGTATGGTTTGATACACAAGCTTCTGTTGGTCTTGCATACCGTTTTTAATAGGCGCTTAAATTTAATATCATTAAAAATCGTCAATTGTTTATTTAGATCAAGATTTAAGCAAATAATACTGATATCTTAACTCAATTAAACCTTAACTTTAATGAGGGTATATGACAGCCACGAACCAGCAATTAATATCTGTTACTGATCTTAAAGGTAAATTTACTTACGTAAATGAGCATTATTGCCATGCCACAGGTTATAACAACTCTGAGTTACTCGAAAAAAATATTAAAGATTTAACACATACTAAGATGCCAGATAGTGTAATTGATGAGTTATCGAGCACGCTATCAAAAGGTTATTCTTGGCATGGGGTTATGCATATGAAAGTTAAACAAGACAAAGACATTTGGCTTGATACTTTCACTACCCCACAATATGAAAATGGTAATATTACAGGCTACCAATCGGTAAGCAAGTTGGCTGAGCCCGCCTTACAAAAAAATGCGAGCCATATCTACAGCGCGCTGAATAGACAAAGTCAATGGGCAACCTTTGAACTAACCAAAAACCATAAATTTTTATTTCTTGTGTTGTTATCAGTCGTCACGCAAGCTTATATATTTTCCACTTTAGGGCTAGCCTCTTCAATTATTGCCGCGCTCAGCGCAACTGCCCCTATTTTAGTTTTTTGGTCTGATATTATTCCTACAGCGCAGCGAGCGCAAAAAATGCAAAACACCTTCGACTCAATTTCCAGAAAGGTATACTTTGGTAAAGGAACTGCCAGTATTTTTGATTTTAATTTTTCAATGCTAAAGACTAAAATAAAGGCTATTTTAGAACGAACCCTCGATGCCGCCACTCCGATAAAGTCCGTTATGGCAGAAGTATCACAGGGGCTTAATGAAAGTAGAGAAACGTTAGCAGAGCAAAAAATAGGGATTGAGGATCTCAATATTTCTATGGCTCAAATGCAATTATCAACCACAGATATTGCGCAAAATACAACCCTTGCTGCTGGCGATTTAGAGAGTACTTTTGCCCAGTGTGAACAAGCTCAGCAAGCTATTTACCAAACAACAGATAAAATAAAAAAATTAGCGAAATCAGTTGAAAATGCTTCAAGTTCAGCTGACAGCCTAACACGTTCGGCTAATAGTGTGGGTGAGTTAATGGATGATATACAGTCGATTGCCGATCAAACCAATTTACTCGCGCTCAACGCTGCCATAGAAGCTGCTCGTGCTGGTGAACATGGTCGTGGGTTTGCCGTAGTTGCCGATGAAGTGAGGAACCTGTCATCTCGCACACAAGACTCTGCCAAAGAAATCCATCAACGTTTAACGGTTATGCTTAACACCATAGAGCAATGGGTTGAGTTAATGAATAAAAATAAAGATGAGGCAAATTTTTGCGTTGACAGTGCAAACGACTCACATAGTACAATAGACTCAGTAGTTGATAGAATGCAAAGTATTAGCCATGCTGCTACACAAATAGCAACGGCAGCAGAAGAGCAAAGCATGGTATCTACGCAAATAAAAAGTCATCTTGATGATATTAGTAAAACCACAGAAAAAACAGCCTCAGAAACAGACAATGTTGCTAAGCAAATGCAGGTATTGGCCAACAGTGTTGACGATATTAGCGATCTAGCTAATACTTTTATCCCGCAAGGCAGTAAATAGTTGCAAGCAATATGAAACAAAAAACGCAACTAAATTAATTACTGCCTACAAATAATGCCCTCCGATGTCGATAAACAAGGCTAATATTTTTTTAATTCATTAGCCTTTAATAGCATGGTTTTACTTTCAGCTAAAAAGTCGTCGGCATAATCACCAAACCAGTGCGAAACCTGTTTAAACATGCTAACAAAAGAGGTTTTATCGCCTGTTTCTACATCTTCTAATAAAGCTAAAAACCGGTAAGCAAATCGCTTCATCATAGTAATATTGTCGGGGTTAGAAAAAATAATATCAGAGTATAATATAGGGTCTTGTGCAAACAACCGACCCACCATAATTAATTCTAACCGATAAATAGGCGAGCTCATATTAACCAGGTTTTCAATATCTGCGCCTTCTGACATTAAATGGTAACCATAAGCGATAGTAGAGAAGTGTCGCATTACTTGCACCATTGACATCGCTTGGTCATGTTCGTGCGCTGAAACCTGGTAGGTTTTCGCTCCCCATACTTGAAATTGTTTTAATAACCATTGGTACTTTTCTTTTTCGCGCCCATGACAAACAATAATGGTTTGTTTAATTAACCCAGTGACATCAGGACCAAACATCGGGTGTAAACCTACAACCGGCCCTTTGTGGGCTTTCATCATCTCGTGTAGGGGTGATTCTTTTATGCTGGTGAAATCAGCTAAAATACAGTCATCTGGTAAGTTATTTAAGTTTTGAATAACCTGTGGTGTTAAACGAATAGGTACCGCTACAATCACTAAACAAGCATCTGCTATAATCGCATCAGTATTAGGCCAGTCGTCTTGTTCAATAATGGCAACTTGATAACTAGAGCGCTGAAATAGATCAACAAAAATGCTACCCAGTTGCCCTTTACCACCCACAATCACAACTTTTTTACAGTCAGGATTAATGCATTGATAACCACTCGCGTCTTGGCTAATGTACGAGTCGCGCATTAACCGGCGTAAAACATCTTCGATTAAGTCACCACTTAAGCCACTTTGCTCAGCTTGGGCTCGGCGTTGTTGAATGAGGGCAGCTTCTCTGTCTGGCGCAAAAATAGGCTTTCCTGCGCGACTTTTTAACGCACCAACTTTCGCTGTTATAGCAAGGCGTTCGGCCAACAAAGTAACTAACTGACTATCAATGGTATCAATTTCATCGCGTAGCATTTTAAGATTGTCGTCAAAATCACTCATGGCTTCTCTTATTCTTAATGAAATAGGGTTAACTTAAAAAATAGTATTATAAACGCCAATGAAAAAATCAACAGCGTTTATTTTTCGTAAGCATTACCTTTTAGCAAACCAATATTGCTTATACATCAATGACCAACAAATTATTTGATACGTCGCTTAAGCGGTAAAGTCAGCATAGTATTAGCTTCTGCTAATAACGTTTTTGTGCTGTCTAGGTCAATACAAGCATCTGTAACCGAAACACCGTATTCCATTTCTGCAAAGGATAAATCACTACTTTGATTGCCCGCTTTTAGATTACTCTCAAGCATGATGCCAATAATGGACTTGTTACCTTCAACAATTTGATTAAACACATTGGTTGCTACTAGCGGTTGGCGTCGGTAATCTTTATTAGAGTTACCGTGACTACAATCCACCACAATGCCTGACTTTAAGCCATGCTTTGCTAAGTTTTCTTCGCAGTCACTGATATTAACGCTGTCATAATTAGGTTGTTTACCACCACGTAAAATAACATGACCATCAGGGTTGCCCGATGTTTTAATTAAAGCAACCTGCCCTTGAGGGTTTATGCCCATAAAACGGTGCGACGAAGCTGCCGACTGTAGGGCATTGATAGCTACATCTAAGCTACCATTTGTGCCATTTTTAAAGCCTATTGGCATTGATAAACCACTTGCCATTTCTCTGTGTGTTTGTGACTCTGTTGTTCTCGCTCCAATTGCTGACCAACTAAACAGCTCAGCCAAGTATTGTGGGCTTATAGGGTCAAGCGCTTCAGTGGCAAGTGGTAAGCCTAACTCGGTTAAATAAAGCAATAACTCTCTTGCTTTTCTCAGACCAGTTTCCACATCAAAAGAGCCATCCATATGTGGATCATTGATTAACCCTTTCCAACCAACAGTTGTTCTTGGCTTCTCAAAGTAAACACGCATCACTATATACAATGAGTCTTGGTACTGGTCATGAAGTTTTTTCAGCTCGCGCGCATACTCTTTGGCTGCATCAATATCATGAACCGAACATGGCCCACTTATTACAAGTAAACGCGGGTCACGTTTGTGTGTAATGTCGGCAATAATTTTACGCGCTGACTTCACAAACGCTCTACCTGGATCCTTTAATGGTAGCTCTTCTCTAAGCTGCTCTGGCGTTATTAATACCAGCTCTTCGTTAACATGAATATCGTTTAAGGTGCTTTTGTGGGCAGTGTTCTCAGCGGCTAAAGTTGCCATAGTTCATTCCTAAAAATTAATAAATTAGACATACGTAGAGATAAAACAAGATTTACAGAAAATATTGAAAAGATAAAAGCGTAAATTAAATTGCTTACAGCTTACTAACAAATAAAAACATAAAATCGTAAAGTATTATTTACGTCGTTTGTAATGATATTTTTACACATTATTCTAATAGAGTACAGTATAAATTGACATATTAAGCATATATCTCCTTTTTCATATAACCGTCACATTTGTGTCATGTAACTGTCACATTCAATTTCTACACTAACCTGCAATTAGTACTACTGATTTAACAACTTTTATAGCTTTCAACACTTAGCGCTTAATGCTTAACAAAGTGATAAATAGTATCAACAAGGTAAGAAATAATATGAACAAGATGATGAAAACTAGATTACTCAAAACACGCTTAACTTTGCCTTTAATCGCTGCCATTTTTATCATTGGCACCAGCAGCTCCTACGCAAGTAGTCGCGACACAATAACCGCTGTGGGCTCTTCAACTGTGTATCCTTTTTCAACGGTAGTGGCTGAGCGCTTCGGTAAAACAACCGACTTTAACACCCCTAAAATAGAGTCTACAGGCACTGGAGGGGGTATGAAGTTATTTTGCAGCAGTAATGCCATTAACACCCCTGATCTTTCAAATGCTTCTCGTCGGATCAAAAAAACAGAATTAGCGCTATGCGCTAAAAATGGTGTTAATAACATTACTGAAGTGCTGATTGGTTACGATGGCATTGTTATGGCTAACTCAAACACAGTGGACTTAATGCATATTTCGGTTAAAGAAATTTTTTTAGCGTTAGCCAAAAAAGTACCTGCAACAAATGGTAGCCAGCAACTTGTGGCTAATCCTTATAAGTTTTGGAACGAGATCAACCCTTCTTTACCTGCTAATAAAATTGAAGTATTAGGCCCACCACCAACATCAGGGACGCGTGATGCCTTTGTTGAATTAGTTTTAGAAGGCGGTTGCACTGAGTTTCCATGGATTAAAGCAATAAAAAAACAAGATAAAGCCAAATTTAAAGAAATTTGTCATAGCGTTCGTGAAGACCACACTTATATTGAAGCAGGTGAAAACGACAACCTAATAGTGCAAAAACTTACCGCTAACCCTAAAGCTTTTGGTGTTTTTGGTTTTAGTTTTTTAGATCAAAATAGCGACACTCTGCAAGGGTCTGTGATCAACGGCCAAGGCCCTTCTTTTGAAAGTATTACTGATGGCTCATACAAAGTCGCTCGACCATTATATTTTTATGTGAAGAATGCTCATGTGGGCAAAGTTCCCGGAATAATGGAGTTTTTAACGGAATATACTAGTGATGCTGCCATGGGTGATGAGGGCTACTTAACAGATAAAGGCTTAATACCATTAGGCGAAGAAAAGCTAAAAAGTGTACGCGAAAATGTCTTATCACTAACCCCTTTAGTATTAGCGCAATAACCCGCTTAACGACTGAGTTAACTAGCCTCTTTGCTACCCTAGGCGAGAATTTATTTCTCGCCTATGCGTTATTCGCTTACTCACTTTGTTATTTTATTTGAAGAAATTGGTTCTTAACATATGAATTCACCCTTACTTTTCCTTGTTCTTCTTGGCTTTACTCTTTTTAGCTATTGGTTTGGCGTACAACGCTCTTTAAAGGTTGCAGGTGGAACAAAACACAAAAACAACCTTACTTGCCTCCCTGAGCAATTTGGCCTACTCACCGCTATGGTTTGTGGTATACCTGCACTCATTACCTTATTAATTTTTAATAGTGCTGAGCAATTTGTGGTAGAGCAACTACTCACCACAACACTCCCATCACACATACAAGCGTTGTCAACAGTTGAGCTAGGTTTATATTTTAATAATATTCGTTCCATTGCCGCGACAGAAACCGCTCAATCACTCTTAAGAAATATCGAATTACACAGTATAAATAACCATAATAATGCCGCGTTATTTGAACAGTTTACCGCCGCACTAACCTTGCAAGAGCTAAACCAAAAAGCAACTTGGTTAAAGAGTGGTTTAGTATTGGTTATTGCTGGGACTAGCGTGGTTTTACTTGTGAGAAAGTTTACGCTTACCTACAAGGCGCGACAAAAGTCTGAAGCCATAATACACGTATTATTGGTTGCTGCTTCTGGCATTGCTATTCTAACTACAGTTGGCATTGTTATTTCTGTATTGTTCGAATCTATTCGCTTTTTTAACAGTGTCCCTGCTATGGAGTTTATGTTTGGTACCCAATGGAGCCCACAAACTGCCATGCGTGTTGACCAAGTTGCGGGCTCTGGGAGTTTTGGCGCAGTGCCATTATTTGCTGGCACCATGTTAATTACTCTAATAGCCATGTTATTAGCCGTCCCAGTAGGCTTAATGATTGCAATTTATTTATCTCAATATGCTAGCCCTAGATTACGTGGCTTTGCCAAACCAATGTTGGAAGTACTCGCCGGCATTCCAACGGTTGTGTATGGTTTTTTTGCCGCTTTAACGGTTGCGCCTGTAATCAGGAATTTAGGCGAATCACTTGGCTTAAGCGTTGCTTCTGAAAGTGCACTAGCTGCCGGTTTAGTAATGGGCACTATGATCATTCCTTTTGTTTCTTCATTGTCAGAAGATGCAATAAGTGCTGTGCCTAATGCCTTAAAAGAAGCTTCTTTAGGGATGGGCGCCACCAAAAGCGAAACTGTTGTTAACGTATTAATACCCGCTGCACTGCCAGGGATCGTTGGTGCAATTTTATTAGCCGTGTCTCGAGCAATAGGTGAAACCATGATTGTAGTCATGGCTGCAGGAATGGCTGCTAAGTTAACCGCAAACCCCCTTGATTCAGTGACGACAGTAACGGTACAAATTGTTACTTTACTGACTGGCGACCAAGAATTTGATAGCCCGAAAACCTTAGCTGCATTTGCGCTGGGTTTAATGCTATTTATCACTACCCTTGGCTTAAACATGATCGCACTCAAAGTCGTTAGAAAATACAGAGAGCAATATGACTAATTTAATAAAAAGTTCAACGAACAGTCCTACAAAGGTGAGCACAATGAATAACCATACTACGGCTTCACCCACGCCCGCTATTGCTTCTCTTTCTACGACAGAAAAGGTGGCATTGAGCCTTCAAGGCCGACATAAAAAAGAAAGACGTTTTAAAGCCATTGGTTTATCGGCTGTACTTTTTGGTTTTATGTTAGTGCTTATTTTACTTAGTGATATCACATTTAAAGCATTACCTGCTTTTCATCAACATTGGGTTAAACTCGATATTCACTATAAAAGTAGCTGGTTAAACATAGACAACAGCCATAGCCCAAGTACGCTGGCTAAACAATTACAAACAGCAAACTACCGTAAAGTATTACGAGACTCCAGTTACCAAATGTTTTTGCCCCACAAAGATGCAAAGCTAAGTCGGCAAGAAAAGCGTCTGCTTTCTGGCTTATTCTCAAGTAATGCCGAATTTACGCTAAAAAAAGCCTTGATTGCTGCGCCTGAACAGCTCAATAAACAGGTAAGCGTCTGGGTAAGGCTTGATGATGACGTAGACAGTTATCTCAAAGCAAATTTTGCCTTAGGCGAGCCTGGTTTGCGCATTAACGACCAAGAAGCGTTATGGATAGCAAAATTAGCAAGCGAACAACGAATTCAAAGCCGCTTTAACATAAGCTTTTTTACCGCCAGCGACTCACGTGAACCAGAACTTGCTGGGATAAGAGGCGCGTTAACCGGCACCCTATTAACCATGTTTATTACCTTGCTACTGTCATTCCCTTTAGGTGTTGCCGGCGCCATTTATTTAGAAGAATTTGCCCCTAAAAACCGCTGGACCGACCTAATAGAAATTAACATAAATAATCTAGCTGCTGTACCCTCCATTGTCTTCGGCTTACTCGGTTTAGCCGTTATCATTAATATATTTGAACTGCCGCGTTCAGCCCCTTTAGTTGGGGGTATTGTATTAACTTTAATGACCTTACCAACAGTTATTATAGCCAGTCGTGCTGCAATAAAAGCCGTACCGCCATCTCTAAGAGAGGCTGCTTTAGGTTTAGGTGCTTCTAAAATGCAAGTTACTTTCTCTCATGTATTACCTCAAGCCATGCCCGGTATTATTACCGGTGGGATTATAGGTATTGCCCAAGCACTGGGTGAAACTGCACCATTATTAATGATTGGTATGGTTGCTTTTATTGTAGATGTACCAACCAGCTTTGTTGATTCAGCCACTGTATTACCAGTACAAATATTTTTATGGGCAGACAGCCCCGAAAGAGCATTTTTAGCAAAAACCTCGGCGGCTATTTTAGTGTTACTTGCACTATTATTGGCAGTGAATATAACAGCAACATTGTTGCGGTCTAAGTTTGAGAAAAAATAAATGAATAAAAGTAATTTAAAAGAAAATACATTGGCGCAAATGGCGCCAACTGACACCGTTGGCAATATTTATGCAGACAATGCCAAAATGTCTATTCGTAATGCTAATGTCTATTACAAAAATAAAGAACATGGGGATAAACAAGCCATCCATAATGTCAGTTTAGACTTAGCCAAAAACCAAGTTACCTCACTTATTGGCCCGTCTGGTTGTGGAAAGTCTACGTTTTTACGCTGCTTAAACCGAATGAATGATACCATTGATATTTGCCAAGTAACGGGACAGTTTACGCTAGATCATGACGACATTTATGCCAAAGATTTAGATCCCGTATTGTTACGAGCGCGCGTGGGTATGGTCTTTCAAAAGCCTAACCCTTTTCCAAAGTCAATTTATGACAATGTCGCCTATGGTGCTCGCATACATGGTCTAACCAACAGCAAAGCACAACTAGATGAAATCGTTGAAAGCAGCTTGCAAAGAGCAGGTTTATTCAATGAAGTTAAAGACAGGCTAAAAGACCCTGGTACTGGCCTTTCTGGTGGTCAGCAGCAACGCTTGTGTATTGCAAGAACTATTGCGGTTAGCCCTGAAGTGATATTAATGGACGAACCTGCTTCTGCACTTGACCCTATTGCTACCGCTATTATTGAAGAATTAATTGATGAGCTAAAAGAAAAATATACCATCGCCATTGTGACCCATTCAATGCAGCAAGCCGCCCGTGTTTCACAACATACTGCGTATTTCCACCTTGGAAAACTAGTTGAAATGGGCAAAACTGAAGATATTTTCACCCGCCCAAAACATAAGCTAACTGAAAACTATATTACAGGCCGTTTCGGTTAATGGAGAGCAATATGACCAAGCAAGATAGTATAAATAAATTAACAGGCTTCACTACCAAGTTACAGTTAAATAAACATATTTCACGTCGTTTTAATGAAGAGCTAGAACAAGTGAGAACTTTAGTGGTGAACATGGGGACATTAGTTGAACAACAAGTGAACGATGGTCTCAGTGCACTAATCAATGCGGATGAAGAGTTAGCTGCCGAGGTAATACAGCGTGATAAAAAAATCAATGCAATGGAGTTAGAGATTGATGAATACTGTACACAAATTTTAGCCCGAAGACAGCCAGCAGCAAGCGACTTACGCTTGCTTGTTAGTGTAATTAAAAGTATTACTGACTTGGAGCGCATTGGCGATGAGGCAGTAAAGCTTGGTAAAAATGCGATAAAACTCGCCAAGGGAAGTTTTGCTGAAACTGAAGGCGCTAGACCTCCGGTTGAATTAAAGCATTTAGGTAAGCACGTGAGCGAAACCTTAAATACAGCATTAATTGCTTATGCTCAAATGGACGTGACAGCCGCCTTAGAAATTATCAAAAATGATAATGTGGTTGATGAAGAGTTTGATAATATTTCTCGTTTGTTAGTCACCAAAATGATGGAAAATCCACGTGAAATAAAAAATGCTTTACGGGTTACTTGGTGTGCTAGAGCTTTAGAGCGCATTAGCGATCACACCACTAACTTATCTGAATACATTATTTACCTGGTTGAGGGAAAGGATGTTCGCCATGCGACTATTGAACAAATTAAGTCGTCCATGAATAACTAACGTATCGACATCAATAATATAAAGGCGTAGCAGACATTATACAAACTACAGAATAAAGCTCCCCATTAGTTTGGCTCTTTACGCCTACTTTATGCTCTCCCCTTGAACTAACACTCTTATTACTGAGCAAGCCACTTCACGCTGATATAAAAATTTTGTAAACTCACTTATTAACCTAAGCTCAAGCTAAGGTTTAAGCCCAAATTTAACCTGGGATGTAATTGCCCTTTATGTGAGCATTATGCCAAAAAACAATATTATTGCCGCCGAGTCATGTCCCTTTTGTCAGAGATTAAACCGTTGCAAAGCGAGTACTAACAAACCTTGCTGGTGCAACGATACGATAATACCCGCTGCCCTTATTGCGCTTGTACCAACACCATTTCAGAACAAAACATGCATTTGCTTTGCTTGTATTGAGTTATTTAATAAAAACCCCGCTTTCTTTACAACACAGCCAGTGGCTACTAACCTTTAACTATACACATCAAAAACCAGAGAAATAATGACAAGCTTACTCGCACAAGTGAAACAATGTAGGTTATGTGAATCTATTCTTCCCTTTGAGCCCAACCCTATACTGCAACTAAGTAGCACAAGTAAAATTCTTATTGTGGGCCAAGCCCCAGGTATTAGAGCGCACCAAGCGTCTACTCCTTTTGAGGATAAAAGTGGTGATAGGTTAAGATCTTGGCTAGGTGTTAGTAAAGATCAATTTTACGATGCCAGCTTATTCGCCATTCTACCGATGAGTTTTTGTTACCCAGGCAAAGGTAAATCTGGCGATCTCCCACCAATACCACTATGTGCACAAACATGGCGTAATCAATTATTAACGCAGCTCTGTGAGGTAACACTCACGGTTATCTTAGGAAAATATGCCATTGCTTGGCACTTACAGTCAAAATCACCTATCACCACGCTTGCACGCCAGTGGCAAACACTGTTAATGTCAAATAAAATAGTACTTCCCCACCCAAGCCCTAGGAATAATATTTGGTTAAAGAAAAATCCTTGGTTTGAGAACGATGTTATCTCTACTCTGCAAAAGCGGATACAAGCAATCATTGCTCCCTAACGATAAACTACTGGGGTGTGCCAATAAAAATACTATGTTTTATCAACAAGCTTAGATTGAAATGAAGTAGAAACCATCGTATGTTATCTTATTGTGATTTATAATTCCCCCCATAGACCTGACTGGACCCATTGCAATAATGAATATACTCAAAAAACCAGCGCTTTTATTACTCTTTTTATCAAGTATTTTATGGGGTTGTAATACGGATATAGCGCCTGAAATGACAGAAAGGCAAGTAGCCACCGCTTTTTTTAATGCACTTTATAATGATAAAAATATCGACAAAGCAATTTTGTTTAGCTCGGCGAATTTTCAAGAAGAAATTGAAAAATACCATACCGCCAGTAACGTGGCTCGCCACTTTTTCAATATGACTTTTGACTCTACTTTATTACATGTGAGCATTAAGAAAAAGGAGATTATTGAAGACACTAAAATTCAAGCTATTGTTATTATACAATTTACAGGTAAACGTGATGGCAATACCTATAAAGACTATAAGAGAATGCGGCTAGTTAAAAGCGACAATCAATGGTTAGTAGATAAATTACTAAAAGATTAACCTGTTTAAATAAAAAGATTGTCGCCTAATAACTATTAACTTGCTCATATTCAGGAAGTGAGCAATTTGCACACTTTTGACCCTACACCGGTTTATTAACGAATAACTATGTTTATCGCTAGTAAAAATTAGTATGTTTGATAAAACTTACTGGCTATAAAGTGCCCCAAAATGAGTTTGACCAAGCGCCTGTTTTTCGCTCATAGAAGAACTCATTAACTCTACTATTTGGTCAAACCCATAATGTAAAAATGTCGGATTAGATAGGCTCTACTACACCACAACAGCACGTAACTAAAACTCGTAATAACTTTCGGACAAGTCAAACTCTCTTTTTTCACGTTGTTGCTCTTTATAAGCCTCTATTTCTCGCCATTTTCGCTTACTTTGCTTTTTATTTTTCTTTCTCACAAATTGTTCATCTTCATCAAATTCACTAAAGTCTAGTGCTTGCCATGATTCATCTTGCATAATAAATACTCTTGTAGCTATAGTTTCTTATTAATATAAATCGTTAATATTGCAATTAGGTTACAAAAATATTAAAGGTACTGCTAGGTGTAAGTCCCCATTGCAGTATGAGCCAGAGTACATTGCAAACAATGTTATTTTCAGCAATTAATTGCGTTGATTTTCTGTTTTACAATGGTGTTAGCTAAATCGGTAAATATGACCGAAATTACCATAGGGAAGCTCACTAAAAAGATATATTTACTATAGAGTAAAGGTAAAACAGTAGAAGCTGCAATTAACAACGCAAACCATGCAAGCTTAGCCTTATGTTTTTTAGCAAACATAAAAGCGGCCACAAAATTTTTTACCACACCGTTATTGTTTATGCGAGCAATTAGGCACGGCATTACTCCTAACACTAAAGAGAGCAAAGAAAACAACCAAGCTAAGAACAAGTTAAAAACAAAAAACTCCTGACTTAAGTCAGCGCTGTTCGCACGGCTAACATTAAAGACCTTGGCGAGTAGTGAGTTTTGGTCCACATAAATACTATAAACTGCAATAGCATCCGTCATCCAAATTAAAAAGAACAAGCTTTGTATTAAAATCACTAAGGCCGCATTTTTCATTAATATTGAAAAATGAGAGTAGGTCTCATTATTTTTTTTAATAAAAATGAGGGGGTGTAAAACTAACACAATTAATGGAGTGAAAAGAATAAAGCCTGCGCAAAAAGAGACATACATAGAACTTAACTCATAATGACTCAGATAAAGTGCAATAGTTTGAGCAATAGCGAAGATAAATAATGTAAACAAAATAAGTAAACCATAACAGCAGCATTTCACTAGACATGATTGCTGTTTTTTATTACCAATGGTGTTATTAATCATAAAATATTTACCTTTGTTAAACAGACAGCCACCGAAATAATTGCGTAAATAGCAAAGCAGTTACTGCAATAGGTTATCACCCTTATACACATTGTTATTTGATTTATAATAACAAAAAACCCGTGTTACCTAAGAGGTAACACGGGTTTTATTTTTAAAAGTACTTCAGTTTGTAATCAAAAGCTGACTACCAACCTGTTTTCTCTTTAAGTGCATTGCCGATTTCAGCTAAAGAACGAACTGTTTTAACACCAGCTGCTTCTAGTGCGGCGAATTTCTCATCAGCTGTACCTTTACCGCCAGCGATAATCGCACCAGCGTGACCCATACGCTTACCTTCTGGTGCAGTAACACCAGCAATGTAAGAAACAACAGGCTTAGTAACGTTAGCTTTGATGTATTCAGCCGCTTCTTCTTCAGCAGTACCACCAATTTCACCAATCATTACGATGGCTTCAGTTTGAGGGTCGTTTTGGAACATTTCTAAAACGTCGATGAAGTTAGTCCCTGGGATAGGGTCACCACCAATACCTACACAAGTAGATTGGCCAAAACCTGCGTCAGTAGTTTGTTTAACGGCTTCGTACGTTAGTGTACCAGAGCGTGAAACAATACCTACTTTACCAGGCTTGTGAATGTGACCAGGCATGATACCAATTTTAGTTTCGCCAGGAGTAATAACACCTGGACAGTTAGGGCCGATCATGCGAACACCAGATTGATCAAGTTTCTCTTTAACATCAACCATATCTAACGTTGGAATACCTTCTGTAATCGTCACGATAAGTTCGATACCAGCATCAATGGCTTCTAAAATAGCATCTTTACAAAATGGTGCAGGAACATAAATAACTGTTGCTGTTGCGCCAGTTGCTTCTACCGCATCACGTACTGTGTTAAATACTGGAAGGCCTAAATGTGTTTGACCGCCTTTACCTGGGCTTACGCCACCAACCATTTGTGTACCGTATTCAAGTGCTTGCTCTGAGTGGAAAGTACCTTGACCACCAGTGAAACCTTGACAGATAACTTTCGTATCTTTATTAATTAATACAGACATTATTTGCCCTCCGCAGCGGCTACAACTTTTGTTGCTGCATCAGTTAATGATTCCGCAGCAATGATGTCTAAACCAGAGTTTTTAAGAACTTCACGACCTAACTCAGCATTAGTACCTTCTAAACGTACAACAACAGGCACTTTAACACCGACTTCTTTAACCGCGCCAATAATACCTTCAGCGATCATGTCACAACGAACAATGCCACCAAAAATGTTAACTAATACCGCTTTAACGTTGTCGTCTGAAAGGATGATTTTAAATGCTTCAGAAACACGCTCTTTCGTCGCACCACCGCCAACATCTAGGAAGTTAGCTGGCTTGCCGCCGTGTAAATTAACGATATCCATAGTACCCATGGCAAGGCCTGCACCGTTAACCATACACCCTACGTCACCGTCTAACGCAACATAGTTTAATTCGTATCTTGCCGCATGTGCTTCACGTTCATCTTCTTGAGAAGGATCATGGAATGCACGCATTTTAGGTTGACGGTATAACGCATTACCATCAATGCCAATTTTTCCGTCTAAACAGTGAAGGTTACCTTCGTCAGTGATCACTAACGGGTTGATTTCTAGTAAGGCAAAATCAAAATCTTCAAACATTTGTGCAAGACCTAAAAAGATCTTAACAAACTGCTTCATTTGCGTTGGATTTAAGCCTAGTTTAAAGCCTAGTTCACGAGCTTGGTAAGGTTGAGCGCCAACAAGCGGATCAATTTCAGCTTGGTGAATTAATTCAGGCGTTTCTTCAGCAATTTTTTCAATGTCCACACCGCCTTCGGTAGAAGCCATGAACACTACTTTACGACTTGCGCGGTCAACTACTGCACCAAGGTATAATTCGTTAGCAATATCGGTACAGCTTTCTACTAATATTTTAGCTACTGGCTGGCCATTTTCATCCGTTTGGTAAGTAACTAAGTTTTTACCTAACCAGTTGTGTGCAAAATCTTTAATTTCTTCTTTAGATTTAACTAACTTTACACCGCCAGCCTTACCGCGACCACCTGCGTGCACTTGAGTTTTAACAACCCACATATTGCCGCCAATTTTGTCCGCAGCTTCCGCAGCTTCTTGAGGGGTATCGCAAGCGAAACCTTCAGAAACCGGTAAACCATATTCAGCGAATAATTGTTTCGCTTGATACTCATGTAAATTCATGATGTTTCCCAATTGCTTTTTAAAATGAAATTAATGCGTGAACCTAAGAAAAGATTGGAACAATTGCACTAACTAGTGAGGATTTTGCGATGATTATATAGATAAAGGCTGTATATTTAAAGCCCCCTTTTTAAAGTTTCATAACGAATAATAATAATGATTGTTAAATGCTGATATAAGAGTGTATTTTCAAGGCCAACACTATTATTAGACATTAGTCGTACAGCCATGAGTTTACTTATCATCACAGGCAGCAGTTAAGTTATGTGTTGCTAAGTTACTAGACTGATTTCCTAATAAAGATAAATCGACTAATTGCCGTTTTCTAACCACTTCACCAACAATAATAGTGGCAGGCCCTAGTAGGTTTACTTTTGCTTTTTCCTGCTTAATCGTCGCTAACGTTGCACAAACAACTTGTTGCTCACTCAAGGTTCCTTGATCAATAATAGCCATAGGCATATTACTACGCATACCATATGTAATTAGGCGCTGTGCAATTTGTTCAACCTTATTTAGTCCCATATAAAAAACTAATGTTTCTTCTTCATGAGCCATGGTTGACCATTTAGCTTCGCTTGCTGTCTGTTGTAACGATGCAGTGATAAACCTTACTGATTGTGCGCAATCTCGATGTGTCAGTGGGATACCAGAGTATGCTGCACAGCCAGTAGCAGCGGTAATGCCAGGTACAATAGCAAATGTAACGCCGTGCTTTGTTAATATATCGGTTTCTTCTCCTAAGCGTCCAAAAATACTGGGGTCTCCGCCTTTTAAGCGTACGACAGTATTGCCTTGTAAGGCTTTTTTCAGCATCAACTCACTTATTTCTGCTTGACTCATGCTGTGTTGGCCACATTTTTTTCCTACAAACAATACCTGGCTGTGCTGTCCAAAATAGCGATAAATGTCTTTGTTAACTAACCAATCAACCATAATCACATCAGCTGTTTGTAATAACCTGTGTGCTTTGAGCGTTAAGAGTTCAATATCGCCTGCCCCTGCCCCCATTAAATAAACTTGCCCTTTTTTCGTTCTTTTTTGGTGTTTATTTAGCACTTGAGTTTGTTTATTGTTAATTGGCTCATGTTTCATATTGCCCATGCTCTGGTGAGTTAATAATTTTCTCATCAATATAAGCTTTGCAAATGCTCTAACGCGCTTTATTAAAGTGTTGAATGGGCCAAAACGCTGTTCTTCTTTAAATAAAGTAGCTAATGTCATTAACAAGTCTCCATTTTTATAATGTTTTTTTCGGGTATATAAGCCGGTTTGTTTTTCGATACGGCCTCGCTCGTCTGTTGAAGAGTTAATGAGTACGCATTTATCATGCGTGTTAATTCTGGCTTACAACTGCCGCAACCGCTGCCACATTTAATAGACTGTCCGAGTAAGTCAATACTGTCGTTACCGTCTAAAATAGCTTGCTCTATAGTTTGTTGGTGTACTTTGAAACAACTACACACTTGTTTACCAAGTAGAAATTCAGGGGCAATTTCTGCTTTAAGAATAGCAACTTTGTCGCTTACAGCTAAAGCTGGTTGTGTAAATAAGTGATCTAACCATTGACCATTAGTTTCTCTAGGAGGAGAGTTAATCGTCAAGTCAAAGCCTTCAATAATCGCAACTAAACTTCCTTCAACTTCACCAATGAGGCGCGACACGCCATCAGCCACTGACAATAAGCTTAACCATTGTATATCTCTACCAAGCATTTTTTTAAGCAGGTTTAACTTTTCCTGCAATCCGTTAACACGACTTTCTGTTCGCTTGATATTTTCAACTACGACAAAACTATGGCAATTAGCATGTAAAGTTTTTCTATAAACACCAAGGTGTGTAGTGTTAAGCTTATTTACGCTATCTGTGCGTAGATGTATTTTAGTTAAGGTAGTAAACGTGACTTTTTCAATCGCCACGGCAACCTGTTTTAGTTGGGGTTGTTGCGCTATTGGGTCAACCAGCGCAACAAATACATTACTTACGTTGGCATGTGATGCAAATTGCTGATTCCAGTGAATGGGCATAAAACACTGCCCTTGCTGCATATCGTCAGTGAGCTCTACCTCGATAATAACCTCCCCAACAGCAGATTTAACCTTAACCCAATCGTTATCCTTGATATTTTTTTGTTTAGCATCAATCGGGTTTATACTTAACTTAGGAACGTTAATATGTTGGTTTAACGGCGCTGCCTTCGTTGTGCGTGTCATGGTGTGCCATTGATCTCGAATTCGGCCACTATTTAATACCAAGGGAAATGCGGATGGGTTAATAAGCGTTGGCCTTATCGGTGTAATAGCAATAAACCGAGCTTTTTGATCAGGTGTTGAAAACTGTAAGTCAGCAAAAGGTCGGTTATTATCTTCTTTATGGGTGAGCGGCCATTGTGTTGGTAGCAATGCGTCGTATGCTTGTTTATTTTCAGGTTTTAGCGCAGAAATATTAAATAACCGTTTACCTGATTTAGCTTGATCTTGGTTGACTACACCTGTTAACTCACAAAACTCAGCAAATATTTGCTCGGGACCTGAAAAGTTAAAACCTGAAAAGCCCATTTTTTGAGCAACGTCACAAATAATTGCCCAATCGTGCTTTGCTTGGCCTGGAGGAATAATCATTCCTCGTTGTCGTGAAATAACCCGTTCAGAGTTTGTTACCGTGCCGTCTTTTTCAAGCCAAGTGCTGGCAGGAAATTTAACGTGAGCAAAGCCCAAGGTGTCATTTTTTTCAACACAGTCTGAGACGATCACAAGCTCACACTTGTTTAATGCGGCAATAACACGATTTCTATCAGGTAAGCTAACCACAGGATTCGTAGCCATGATCCAAATCGCTTTGATTTTACCCTGCTCTATTTGTTCAATGATTTCCAAAGCACTAGCGCCCGGCTGGGTGACTATAGTAGGAGAGTGCCAGAAACTTTGTAGTAGCTGTTGATGAACTGCATTATCAATATCTAAATGTGCGCATAACTGATTACTTAGCCCACCTACTTCACGCCCGCCCATAGCATTAGGCTGTCCGGTAATAGAAAATGGTCCATTCCCTTTTTTACCCAGTTTACCGGTAGCTAAATGGCAGTTAATAATGGCATTGCATTTATCAACCCCTGAGGTCGATTGGTTAATACCCATTGAATAAAAGCTGACCACGTTGGTATTAAACGCAAATAATTTATAGGCTTTTTCCAACAGGGCGCTATCAATACCACAGCACTTACTTACCGCTGATAACGTCCAAACTTTTGCTTGGTAAAGTGCTTGTTCAAAGCCATTAGTGGCTTGTTTGATGTAAGCTTTATCTATGGCATTATTGTCAACAAGGTATTGTAATAAGCCGTTATAAAAAGCAGCATCACTGCCAGGGGTTAGCGCTAAGTGCAAATCTGACATTTCTGTGGTTGCGGTTTTTCGGGGGTCAAGCGCGACAAAAGTAAGGTGAGGGTTATTTTTTTTGGCTGCTTGCATTCGTTGAAATAATACTGGATGTGTCCATGCGGCATTAGAGCCAATAAAGAAGATAACATCCGCATGATCTAAGTCTTCATAATTGCAAGGCACAACATCTTCACCAAAAGCTCGTTTATAACCGGCAACGGCCGAGGACATACAAAGTCGCGAGTTAGTATCAATATTAGCGCTACCAATATAGCCTTTCATTAATTTATTCGCGACATAATAGTCTTCCGTCAACAATTGCCCTGAAAGATAAAATGCAATAGCATCTTTACCATGATCTGCGATAAGTTGTTGAAATTTATTACTAACAAAGTCTGTTGCTTGTTGCCAGCTTACTTGCTTTGCATTGATTTCTGGACATAATAACCGCCCATCATTGCTAATAGTATCTAGCAGATGAGTCCCTTTAACGCATAACTTCCCTTGGTTGGCAGGATGTGATTTAGCCCCTGATAATTTTACGGGTACGCTATTATGCAACTCAATATCTACGCCACAGCCTACGCCACAATATGGACAACTGCTCTGTTTTTTTTCTGCTTTAAATACAATATTGGTAACTGACATAAAAACCCTAAACTACTACTGATAACGAATACCTAGAAACACGTAAAAATGACCTTAATACTAAACAAACACCTGAACAAAGCCGTTTTCTAAGCGTATTGGGTATGTTTTTAATAAGGCATCTTCTTGTTGAAAACACTGACCACTTGCCAATGAAAACTGCTGTTTATATAAAGGCGATGCAATAACGGGTTCATTCGCTACAGAGCCGACAATGCCACGATAAATGACATTTGCTTTGCCAATGGGGTCAAAGTTAGAAACCGCAAACAACTGTCGCTCGCCTTGATTGAGGTTGCTTGTGCCAAGATCGAAAATAGCAATTTGTTCTTCATTTAATAAAGCACACACGCCTGCCCCTTTTATTAACAAAGACTGATCACACACTTCAACCCATTTTTTATCTGCGATTAACGCTGATTTTTCATTTGAAACCACCGTTAAACATTGCGCTAATGTATTGGCGTTATGATGGTTTAGATCTTCGTTTAGCGCATTTTCAAGTCTGTTTACATTGTTCATAAATAATTCCTTACATTAGAGTGAAATAGCGCCATTAATTACCTCGATGGACAGAGCACCGCAGCAAATAATTAATGACCCTGTATAGCAATAATTCGTGTTTTATGGCGCTAACATTACGGCAATTTTTTCTTCGTCGCGCGCAGGTCTAATTTGCTCACGCGCTTGAACAAAAACAATGCTGTCGTCACTTTTGTCGGTATTAACAAAGCTTTTAAAGCGTTGCATAGCGATAGGGTCTGCCAATGTTGTTTTCCACTCACATTGGTATGTATCAACAAGATCTAACATTTGAGCTTCCAGCTCTTGGCAAATGCCTAATGAATCTTCAATGACGACTTGTTTTAAGTAATCTAGACCACCTTCTAAGCTTTCCATCCAAACAGAAGTACGCTGTAATCTGTCTGCTGTTTTAATGTAAAAAATAAGGATGCGGTCGATATACTCAATTAATGTTTTTGTGTCTAAGTCAGTAGCAAATAAGTCACCATGGCGTGGGCGCATACCACCATTGCCACAAACATATAAGTTCCAACCATTTTCGGTGGCAATAACCCCTATATCTTTGCTTTGGGCTTCGGCACATTCTCGAGTACATCCTGAAACAGCAAATTTAAGCTTATGAGGAGAGCGCAACCCTTTGTAGCGATTTTCGATATTTAGCGCCATGTTTAATGAGTCTTGCACACCAAAACGACACCAGGTTGAACCAACGCACGACTTCACCGTTCGAACTGACTTGCCATAGGCATGACCGGTTTCAAAACCTGCATCAATTAATTCTTGCCAAATATTAGGTAATTGCTCTACTCGTGCGCCAAACATATCAATGCGCTGCCCACCGGTTATTTTGGTGTATAGCTGATATTTTTTGGCTACTTGACCAATAACTATCAATTTATCTGGTGTAATTTCTCCGCCAGCAATACGCGGCACCACAGAATAAGTGCCATCCTTTTGTAGGTTGGCTAAAAAGTTATCGTTTGAGTCTTGCAGGGGTAAATGCAGCTTTTCTAGGATGTAGTCGTTATAAATTGAGGCTAAAATATTTGCCGTGGTTGGCTTACATACTTCACAGCCTAAACCATGACCATGTTTACTGATTAACTCATCAAAGGTCTTAATTTTTTCTACTTTGATCAGATCAAAAAGCTCACGTCTTGAGTAAGCAAAATGTTCACAAATATCTTTTTTAACGTCAATACCCCGTGATTTCAGCTCAACCTCAAATACATCTTTTAAAAGTGCTGAGCAGCCACCACAACCTGTGCTCGCTTTAGTACAGCTCTTTATTTGTCCCATATCACAGCAGCCACTATCAACCGCACTAATAATGTCGCCTTTAGTGACGTTATGGCATGAACAAATGGTTGCCGTCTCAGGTAAAGAGCTAGCACCGAGTACGGGGGCGCCATCAATACTGGGTAAAATTAAGCTCTCTGGTGCATCTGGCAAGGCAATATTATTAAGCATGTATTGCAACAAGCTATCGTAGTTACTGGTATCACCTACCAAAACCGCCCCTAATAATGTTTTTTTATCTGCGCTGATAACTATTTTTTTATAAACGCCTTCAGGTTGATCTTCATAGGTGTATGATAAACTGCCCGTAGTTTTGCCATGAGCGTCACCAATGGAACCCACTTCAACCCCCATTAACTTTAACTTGGTACTCATGTCAGCACCCGTAAAGCTGTCTTGCTCGTGATTTAAATGCTTGGCTACCACCTTAGCCATAGCATAACCTGGAGCAACTAAGCCAAAAATAAAGTTGTTCCACAGCGCACATTCGCCAATAGCATAAATATTTTCATCTGACGTTTGACATTGATTATTAACAATAATGCCGCCACGCTCACCAACTTGTAAGTCACTTTGTTTAGCAAGTGCATCATGAGGCCTTATGCCTGCTGAAAAGAGTACTAAATCTGTTTCTAATACCGAATCATCAGCAAACGTTAATTGATAACGGAGTTCATCACCTTGGGTAATAATCGACGTTGCTTTTGAGGTATGAACCTTAACGCCAAGGGTTTCAATTTTACTTTTAAGTAATCGACCGCCAGCCTCATCTAGTTGCACGCCCATAAGCTGTGGTGCAAATTCAACAACGTGAGTTTCAATCCCTAATTGTCTGAGCGCATTGGCGGCTTCTAAACCAAGCAAACCACCACCAATAACGACCCCGACTTTACTTTGCTTAGCGCTGCTTTCAATGGCATGTAAATCTTCAATAGTTCGATACACTAAACAATGTGCTTGATCATTACCTGGAATAGGTGGCACAAAAGGATATGAGCCAGTGGCCATGACTAACTTGTCGTAGGAAAATTGTTCACCTGCATGTGTGGTAATAACTTTATCTTGGCGGTTAATAGCAACAACTTTGGCATTGACGCGAAAGTTGACCTGCCATTGTTGATATTCTTCCATGGTAGTCATTGCTAAATCTTCTGCGGTTTTCCCACCGAAAAATTCAGATAAATGCACGCGGTCGTAAGCAAGTCTTGGCTCTGCAGATAACACAGTCACTTCAAATGACGGTGATTGTGCTGCATTGATGCTTTCTTTATCTGAATAGGATTTTAGTTGCTCAACTAAATGATGTCCCACCATGCCATTACCAATAATGACTATTTTTTGTTTATCCAACATGTCAATTCCTAACTATTCGTTGTTAATTTCACTAAGTAGCGCTTGAACAAAACTACTTAACAGGCTGTAGTTTACTGTTTACAATGAGTCGAAAAGTGTGCTCAAGCGACTTCAGTTTTTACCGATTTTTTATCAGTGTGTTTATTGTTGCCTGTCGCTTTGGAGCTCATGATTTCAACCTTGCGTTGCTTTTCATAGAGAAAGGTTAATACCGCTGAGCGGAGTCGGTTATACTCAGGATCTTTAGCTAATACGATACGGTCACGGGGGCGAGCTAGCTTGACCTCTAAAACTTCACCTACAGTAGCGGATGGGCCGTTTGTCATCATCACTATTCTATCGCTCAGCAAGACGGCTTCGTCGACATCATGCGTGATCATAATAACCGTGTTATTTAATGTATCTTGAATCTCCATTAACGAATCTTGCATATGGGCACGCGTTAATGCATCTAAGGCACCAAATGGCTCGTCCATTAACAGCACTTGCGGTTGCATTGCTAAGGCTCGCGCAATACCAACGCGTTGCTTCATGCCACCAGATATTTCATCTGGACGCTTATGCATTGCGTGCTCCATGTGAACAAGTTTTAAATTATGTTCAATCCATTCTTTCATTTCACTTTTATTCATGGTGCTGTTAAATACTTGTTTAACCGCTAATTCAACATTCTCAAATGCCGTTAACCACGGCAATAACGAATGATTTTGAAAGACAACTGCACGCTCAGGGCCAGGTTCGGTAACATAACGATTATTCAGCAGCACCCCTCCTTTGGTGGCTTGATATAAACCAGCAACTACATTTAATACAGTAGATTTACCACAGCCAGAATGGCCTATTAACGAAACGAACTCGCCTTGTTTTATCTTCAAATCTACGTCTTTTAAGGCAGTAAAGTCTCCTTTGGGTGTTGGAAACACCATATCTATTTTACTAATATCTAAAAATGTACTCATAATTTTATCCTTAACATTGCGCTGGTTTTAAACTGTTAGCAGTTAATAGTGTGTTTACCCGCTCCTCTAGCGACTCGCGCTTGCTTTATCCCAAGATACAGTGCGTTGTAACATCAACATGCTTTTATCCAAGAGAAAACCGATTAAGCCAATAACGATGATCGCGGTCATAATGCGGCTCATTGATTGTGAACTACCATTTTGAAACTCATCCCAAACAAACTTGCCTAAGCCTGGATTTTGAGCCAACATTTCTGCGGCAATTAATACCATCCAAGCGATACCCAAAGAGGTTCGCATTCCCGTAAAAATAGCGGGGATGGTTGCTGGTAAGACTATTTTTTTGATGTGCGTAAACGTTGATAAGCGCAGCACTCTTGATACGTCCACCCAATCAGTATTTAGTGACCCAACCCCGACTGCTGTTTGAATAACCATTGGCCATATACAACATAAGGTGACCGTAATTACTGAGGTAATAAAAGATTTTGAAAATATTGGGTCATCTGAAACATAAACAGCACTCACCACCATAGTCACAAGTGGCAACCAAGCGAGTGGCGAAACGGGTTTAAATATTTGAATGATGGGGTTCATTGCTTGGTTGAGTGATTTACTCAAACCAATACCAATCCCCATTGGGATAGCGATAGCCGCAGCTAAAGAAAAACCGGCCAGCACCGTTATCAAACTGGTAAAGATTTGATCCAAAAATGTTGCTTTGCCCGTGTAGCGTCGAATTTTGACTTCATAACTTGGGTCACTGGCTAGTCTTTCGTTGTTGCGCTGTACTTGCCGTGCCATAAACGCTTGCTCTTTAGCCCTTACATCAACATGCTCTTGATATAAGTTAACCATTTGCGTAACTACCGCTTGAGGCCCTGGAAACTTTCCTAATGAAGTATCAATGCTGCTAGCTGACAGTGACCAAATAAAAATAAAACAAGCGATACCAATAATAGGCATAAAGAGCGCTGAGAAGTTAGCACCCATAATTGTGAACCAATCAAGAACACTGACCTTATTACCAGCTAATTTACGAATTAATGTTGCCATTGTTTTCTCTCCCGATGTTAATCAAAGTGCGTGTTAAATTTTATTGTTAGCTTTTAAGCCAATAACAAACTTATTAATATACTCATTAGGTTTATTACCGTCATAAAGGATCCCATCGATAAAATGCGCTTGGGGATCTTTAAAACCGTCTTCATTAATAAAGTTAGGAAAGTCACTGGCGCTCATTAATTTTTCCTCAATTAACGACTCAGCTGCGGCTCGATAAATGTCAGGACGATAAACATTTTTGGCAACTTCTTTATACCAGTCGTCTGTTTTATCCTCACTAATTTGCCCCCAACGACGCATTTGCGTTAAAGCCCAAATAGCGTCGGAGTAATATGGGTAAGTCGCGTGATAACGGAAAAAGACATTAAAATCAGGCATCGAGCGTTTGTCGCCTTTTTCATATTCAAACGTACCAGTCATTGAGTTAGCGATCACACTATGGTCAGCACCAACATAATGAGACTTAGCTAAAATTTTCACGGCTTCGGGGCGGTTAGCGTCATTATTATCATCTAACCATTTGGCTGCCCTGATCAATGCACGAGTTAGGCGAATAGTTGTGTTGGGGTATTTTTCTGAAAATGTTTTTGTAACGCCAAAGACTTTTTCTGGATTGTTTCGCCAAATTTCATGGTCGGTAACGACAGGTACACCAATACCTTTAAATACGGCTTGTTGATTCCAAGGTTCCCCTACGGAATAACCATAGATAGTACCTGCTTCCATCGTTGCCGGCATTTGTGGCGGTGGTGTAACTGACAGTAGAACATCTGCATTTAATTGACCTGATGTGTCTCCTTTAGCTGGTGCATAGAAACCAGGATGAATCCCCCCAGCAGCTAACCAATAACGTAACTCATAGTTATGAGTAGAAACAGGAAATACCATGGCCATATTGAAAGGTTTCCCAGCATCTAAATACTTTTCAACCACTGGTTTTAGCGCATCGGCTTTAATAGGGTGCACTGGCTTGCCATCTGCTTGTTTAGGAATATTAACTTTCATTTCTTCCCAAACGTTATTAGAAACAGTTATCGCATTACCATTTAAGTCCATAGAGAATGGCGTAATAATTTCAGCTTTAGTACCATAACCTATATGAGCAGCAATCGGCTGACCTGAGAGCATATGAGCACCATCAAGACGGCCATCAATAACACCATCGAGCAGTACCTTCCAGTTTGCTTGCGCCTCAACCCTGACATACAAGCCTTCATCTTCAAAAAAGCCTTTTTCATATGCTATGGCAATAGGGGCCATGTCGGTTAATTTAATAAAGCCGAATGTTAATTCTTCTTTTTCTGGATAACCTATGCCTGCGCCGTGAACTGAATGGCTTATGCTAGTAATGGATAAAGCAATAGTTATTGCTAAAACAGTCTGATTTAATTGCTTTTTTACTTTGTGTACTGAACTTTTCATTTGTTATCCTTATTACTGCTTTTAGATATTTTTTAAAATAAAAAAGCCTGGCACTCCGCGCCAAATAATTGGGGAGTGTCAGGCTTCGGTGCCAAACTAATTTAAACTACGCCGTTGCAGTTTTTTAGTTTTCATATATTGTGTTTGCCAAATACATGGCTATTTGACACAGGTTTTCAATTGTCGCTTAAGAAGTTAACATCATTAACTTCACTGACTATAGATAAAGCAGGTTTCGTGCCACTTAAAAAAATCCTTAAATACCTTTAAAATCAAGGTTCTTTTCTTAATACACGTAATTCATTTAATATCAAATGCTACAAAATAATCACTTCTCCCCTTTTTAGTGCATTACTGCATTAAAGTTGATTTACGATTTCTCAAACATTTTTGCTATGGCAAGCAAGTTTGTCGCGACATCTTCAACCTTTTGGCTATTATCCATCGCGGTTTTACGAATAAAGTGATACGCATCATGTTCAGATAAATTGCGACTTGTCATTAACCATAACTTCGCCTTTTCAATAACATTGTGCGAGGCTAATTTTTGTTTTGTTAAGCTAAGCTCGTCTTTTAAACGTTGATATTCTTTAAACCGCGCAACGGCGATATCAATAATAGAGCTTACTCGCGTATTATCGATAGTCCCGATTATATAGGCACTCACGCCTGACTTTACTAATTGGGTTATTGTTACTTGCGCTTCTTTTTCGCAGAACAGTACTATCGGTTTTGGTGCTGAGCGGCTAAGATGATTTAAGCTCTCTAGCATAGGTATATCAGGTGATTTTATAGTGATAACAAGAATATCAGGCTTTGATAACTCAACCTGTTTAAGTAACGGTATATGAGAGTTGCTAATGCACTCAACGCTATAGTTGGCTTGATTAAGCACACGTGTTAGCGCTGGGTCCTGTTCAATTTTTTGATTAACAAGTAATATTTTTACGCTGGGTACTGATTTATTTGATTTCATAAAATGCTAACAACTGAAATGTTAACACGATAATTCAACTTCTATGCCAGCAGCGTTAACTTCTACTCCAAAAATATTAATTGCTTTTATTACAGTAAGTTATATAAAACATGTGTCTAGCCACTTTATAAAAGTGCTAAAGAACACCAAAAATGGAATAATTTTGTATCATTATGATGCAACTAAGCATTAATAATGTGCATGCATATCATAGACATGCAAAAATACAAATTTTAAGATCAAAAAAGCCGTGCTAATTCATTATTAGCACGGCTTTTTAAATTTGACAGTATAGAGCGAGCTTAAACGTCTAAAAGTAAACGTGCAGGATCTTCTAATAATTCTTTAATGGTTACTAAGAAGCCAACCGATTCTTTACCATCAATTAAACGATGATCATAAGAAAGTGCTAAGTACATCATCGGCAGTATTTCTACTTTACCATCAACCGCCATCGGTCTGTCTTGAATCTTATGCATACCTAAAATAGCGGCTTGCGGTAAGTTTAAGATTGGCGTTGACAGTAATGAGCCAAATACACCGCCATTAGTGATGGTAAAGTTACCGCCCGTCATGTCTGCCATGGAAAGCTTACCATCACGACCTTTAATTGCTAAATCACGTATGCCATTTTCAATACCTGCCATGCTTAATTGATCTGTATCACGCAATACAGGTGTAACTAGGCCACGCGGTGTAGAAACAGCAATAGAGATATCAAAGAAGTTATGATAAACAATATCATCGCCATCAATTGAGGCATTCACAGCTGGGAAGCGTTTAAGTGCTTCAGTGACCGCTTTAACATAAAAAGACATAAAACCTAAACGTGTATCATGTGCTTTTTCGAACAAGTCTTTATATTGTTTACGTAAATCCATAATTGGCTTCATGTTAACTTCGTTAAAGGTTGTTAACATCGCCGTTGAATTTTTCGCTTCCAATAAACGTGTGGCAATTGTTTTACGTAAGCGCGTCATCGGTACGCGTTTTTGGTTGCGCTCACCTAAATCAGCTGTAGGTGCAGCAACCGCTTTCGCAGGTGCTACTGTTGTATTCTTAGCTGCCACTGCCGCTTCAACGTCTGCTTTAGAGATACGTCCGCCCTTACCTGAGCCGGTAACATCGCCTGCAGACAAACCTTTTTCGGTCATTAAACGGCGAACCGATGGGCTGGCTAACTCGTCTGAGCTAAGCGCTTCATCGGGTGTCGCTGTTGCGGTTGTACTAGCGGCTGCACCCGCATTCAGCTCACCAATTTTTTGGTCGCCTAGTACGGTATCGCCTTGTGCATGGATAATTTTACCTATTACGCCATTTTCTTGCGCAACTACTTCTAGCACAACTTTGTCTGTTTCAATATCAACAAGGTTTTGATCAACTGATACGCTGTCGCCTTCCGCTACATGCCAGGTCGCAATGGTTGCGTCTGCTACTGACTCAGGGAGTACAGGTACAACAATATCAATCACTTTGCTAGCACTGCTGGCCTCACTTGAAGCTGCAACGGCTTTCGGTGCATCGGACGCTGATGCATCATCTGTGGCTGCACCTGAAGAGAATGAACCAATTACTTGGTCACCTAATACAGTGGCGCCTTCAACTTGCGTAATCTCACTAAGTACGCCATCAGCCGTTGCTGGTACTTCTAAAACGACTTTATCTGTTTCAATATCTACAAGTATTTGATCACGGCTAAACTTTTCACCTACTTGTACATGCCAAGTAGCAACGGTTGCATCTGCAACTGATTCTGGTAATACCGGAACTTTGATTTCGGTTGTCATTATAATTTATTCCTTAAAACTTTAAGCACTTTGCTTGTTGCTTGTCTTGTTATAGAGAGTAAGCCCAAGCTAGTGCACTCAATAGTTAATCTTATTTTATCTAACATTTGCGCTTGCGTAACAAGCGCACATTAATCACCAATGTTAGTCCAATGTTAACGCTTGAGTGACAAGCGCTTGTTGCTCTTTAACATGCATAGACATATACCCGACCGCAGGTGCGGCAGATGCATTGCGACCAGCATACGTTAAGTAGGTACCATCAGGGATAGCAGCTCTGAAATGATGCTGAGAACAATACCAAGCACCTTGGTTTTGCGGCTCTTCCTGACACCAAACAAATTGCTTCACATGCTGATAATCTTTTATCGCATCTTGAAGTTCTTTCTCTGGAAATGGATACAATTGCTCGATACGGATAATAGCAATATTGTTTTGCTCATTTTTACGGCGTTGCTCTAGTAGTTCGTAATAAACCTTACCACTACAGAACACAACCCGCTCAACTGCTTTAGCATCTAAATCATCTATTTCACCAATAACGTTTTTATATTCACCCGTCGCTAGCTCTTCTAACGAAGACACTGCTAACGGATGACGTAATAATGACTTAGGTGACATAACCACAAGTGGGCGACGCATAGGACGTACAACTTGACGGCGCAGCATATTAAAAACTTGCGCAGGTGTTGACGGGACACACACTTGCATATTGTGATCAGCACACAGCTGTAAAAAACGCTCTAAACGTGCAGATGAATGTTCAGGACCTTGGCCTTCATAACCATGAGGTAATAACATGGTTAAGCCACATAAACGCCCCCACTTTTGCTCACCTGAACTAATAAATTGGTCAAAAACTACCTGGGCACAGTTGGCAAAGTCACCAAATTGTGCTTCCCAAATAGTTAAGCCAGCAGGCTCTGCTGTAGTGTAACCATATTCAAACGCCAACACTGACACTTCTGATAACACTGAGTCAAAAACATCAAAAGGCCCTTGCCCTTCACGAATATTTTGTAGTGGTAAGTAAGTACTTGCATCTTCTTGGTTATGTAAAACAGCATGACGATGGAAAAAAGTACCACGGCCTGAATCTTGCCCTGTGATACGCACTCTTTTACCCGCATCAACAATAGAAGCGTAAGCAATATTTTCTGCCATACCCCAGTCAAGAAGTTTTTCACCCGTTGCCATTTTCATGCGATCATCATAGATCTTTTTAACACGTGAGTGTACTGTGTGTTCTTCAGGGTAAGATGAAACCTTAACGGCTAATTCTTTTAGTCTCTCAACACTTACTGTCGTATCGTAATCATCATCCCACTCATGTCCAAGGTAAGGGGTCCAGTCAACAGAATGCTCTGTCATTGGTCGCCATTGCTCTACAGTACATTGACCTTCATCGAGTAACTTACGATAAAATGCGGTTAATTCATCAACACTATTTTTAGTTAAGCTCCCCTCGCTGATCAATTGATCTGCGTATAATTGACGAGGAGTGGCATGTTTTTTAATGATTTTATACATTAATGGCTGTGTAGCGCTAGGCTCATCAGCTTCATTATGCCCATGACGGCGATAACATACTAAGTCTATCACGACATCACGTTTAAATTCATTGCGAAAATCTAAAGCGATTTGTGTCGCTAAAATTACCGCCTCGGGATCATCACCATTAACATGCAGTATAGGGGCCTGAACCATTTTTGCTATTTCAGTACAATACTCACCACTGCGGGTGTCTTTATTGTTTGAAGTTGTAAAACCCACCTGGTTATTAACCACAATACGTACAGTACCACCGACGGTAAACGCACGTGCTTGCGACATATTAAAGGTTTCTTGTACAACACCTTGGCCTGCAATTGCAGAGTCACCATGAATGGTGATAGGAAGTACTAAATCACCTTGGCTGCTTTCACGTCTATCTAAACGTGCGCGTACACTCCCCATAACAACAGGGTTTACAATTTCAAGATGAGAGGGGTTAAAAGCTAGCGCCAAGTGAACATTACCGCCTGGTGTTACAAAGTCAGATGAATAACCTTGATGATACTTAACATCACCTGAACCTAAAACTTCATCGTGTTTCCCACCAAATTCATCAAATAATTTTACTGGGTTTTTCCCCATAACGTTGACTAAAACGTTCAAGCGACCACGATGGGCCATGCCAATTACCACTTCTTTCGTGCCAGCTGCACCAGCACGCGTAATTAGCTCTTTAAGCATAGGAACAAGTGAGTCACCGCCTTCTAATGAGAAGCGTTTAGCACCGGGAAATTTTGCACCTAAATACTTTTCTAGGCCATCAGCCGCAATTAAGCCTTTTAGAATTTCAGTTTTCTCATCAACCGACAATGTCGGCACCGACTGTACAGACTCTAAACGATCTTGTATCCACCGTTTTTCATCGGTTGAAGTAATGTGCATATATTCCGCGCCAATTGAACCACAATAGGTTTTTTTCAGCGACTTATATAATTCACCTAACTTCATTGAGTCTTGACCCACCGCTAATGAGCCGACATTGTATTCATTGTCAAAGTCATTTTCCGATAGGTCATGATGTGAAAGCTGTAAATCTCGAACTTTATCACGCTGCCAAAATCCTAGGGGATCTAAGTTGGCATTTTGATGACCACGAACTCTAAAAGCATTTATTAATTGTAAAACTTTAACTTGTTTGGCATCACTGCCACTGGTAACAACTTGTTTTTTTTGTTGTTTAGCTAAAGTTTTAAATTCTTCACGTATAGCGCTGTGGCGGTATTCCACATCACTACCTGCAACTTTAGGAAGCTCTGAAAAGATTTCTCGCCATTCTGCAGACACAGAGGCAGAGTTATCTAGGTATGATTCGTACAATTCTTCAATATAAGCGATGTTGCCACCGTTTAAATGGGAAGACTCTAGCCAAGCCTTCATTACACCTTCTGGCATTGCCTTTTCCTTGCTGGGGTAAAGCAAAAAGTAAATAACCCCATTATTAAAATGCGGTTACGGTTAAATTGTAAAAACGCGTGTTTATTAAAGAAAATACGCAAAACTTTTATACGTTTGATAATAGCCAGCAAAAGGCTAGCTATTATCAATATAAGTTAATGCAAGTAGTTACACTGCACGACTTACTAACATCGACTTGATGTGGCCAATGGCTTTTGTTGGGTTTAATCCTTTTGGACAAACATCAACACAGTTCATTATGCCATGACAGCGAAAGACACTGTAAGCATCTTGCAAATCATCTAAACGATCCTCTGTTGCAGTATCACGACTATCAATTAAGAAGCGATATGCATTTAACAGCCCCGCTGGGCCGATAAATTTCTCAGGGTTCCACCAAAAAGACGGACAAGACGTTGAACAACAGGCACATAAAATACATTCGTAAAGACCGTCTAACTTTTCACGGTCTTCAATCGACTGTAAATTTTCACGCGCTTCTTCTTGAGCGTCGTTAATTAAGTATGGCTTAATTTTTTCATATTGTGCATAAAATTGGCTCATATCTATAATTAAATCACGTATTACTGGCAAGCCCGGTAAAGGACGTAGAATAATCTTATTCGCTTTTAATTCTGATAATGGCGTAATACACGCTAAGCCATTTTTGCCGTTCATGTTCAAACCGTCACTACCACAAACACCTTCACGACATGAACGACGAAATGATAAACTTGAATCTTGTTCTTTTAAAAGAATAAGTGCGTCAAGTACCATTAAATCAGAGCCCTCAGGCACTTCTAATTCATACTCTTTCATGTAAGGTTGAGCATCTACATCAGGATTATAACGGTAAATCGAAAATAACTGTTTCATACCAATTACTCCTTAGTAAACACGGGCTTTCGGTGGGAAAGCTTCGCGGTGAATAGGTTTCATGTTAACGTCACGTTTACTCATTTCTTCGCTCTCTGGCGTATAGATTGAGTGACATAACCAATTTTCGTCATCACGCTCTGTAAAATCTTGTCTTGCGTGTGCACCACGAGATTCAGTACGGAAGTTAGCGGCTTTAGCGCTACAAAATGCTGTTTCCATTAAGTTGTCTAATTCCAAACATTCAATACGTTGAGTGTTAAATTCTGATGATTTATCGTCTAGCTTAGCATTTTTCAGGCGTTCACGAATTTCAGTTAATTCTTTCATGCCTTGAGCCATTGCTTCGCCTTCACGAAATACTGAGAAGTTCATTTGCATACACTGTTGTAAATCTTTACGAATTTGCACTGGATCTTCACCAGTGGTCGAAGACTCCCAACGGTTTGTGCGTGCTAATGCTGCTTCTAGGTCAGATGCTGACGCTTCCTTACCATTATCAGTATCATTTAAATAATTACCTAAGAAGTTTCCTGCTGCACGACCAAATACTACTAGATCAAGCAATGAGTTACCACCTAAGCGGTTAGCACCATGTACAGATACACAAGCTATTTCGCCTACGGCAAACAAACCTTCTACGATGGTTTCTTTACCATCCGCACCAACATTAATAGCTTGACCATTAACATTGGTTGGTACACCACCCATTTGATAATGACAAGTCGGTATAACAGGAATTGGCGCTTCAGCTGGATCAATGTGGGCAAAGGTTTTAGATAAATCACAAACGCCTGGTAAACGTTTGTATAACGTTTCACGGCCAAGGTGATCAAGTTTAAGTTTAATGTGCGGACCATACTGAGGATGTTCGCAGCCACGGCCTTCACGTATTTCTGTCATCATTGAGCGAGCCACAACATCACGCCCAGCTAAATCTTTAGCGTTAGGTGCGTAACGTTCCATAAAACGTTCACCATCCTTATTAAGTAGGTAACCACCTTCTCCACGACAGCCTTCTGTTACCAGTACACCCGCTCCAGCGATACCAGTTGGATGGAACTGCCACATTTCCATGTCTTGCATTTGAATGCCAGCACGAAGTGACATACCAACACCGTCACCCGTGTTAATGTGTGCATTAGTCGTTGACGCGAAGATACGGCCAGCTCCACCCGTAGCAAGTACGGTAGCACGTGCTTTAAAATAAACGATTTCACCCGTTTCAATACAAATTGCGGTAGTACCAACAACCGCGCCGTCACTGTTTTTAACTAAATCTAATGCGTACCATTCAGAATAAACATTCGTTTTATTCTTAACGTTTTGTTGATATAAACAGTGAAGTAATGCGTGGCCTGTACGGTCAGCCGCTGCTGCTGTACGAGCGGCTTGCTCGCCACCAAAATTTTTAGATTGACCACCAAAAGGACGTTGATAAATTTTGCCTTTTTCAGTGCGAGAAAAAGGCAGCCCCATTCTCTCTAATTCAATAACTGACTCAGGGCCAGTTTTACACATGTATTCGATTGCGTCTTGATCACCGATGTAATCAGACCCTTTAACCGTGTCGTACATGTGTTGTTCCCAGTGATCTTCATGGGCATTACCTAATGCAACGGTAATACCACCCTGAGCAGATACAGTATGAGAACGTGTTGGAAAAACTTTAGAAATCAAGGCACATGATTTGCCTGATTCTGAGATTGCTAATGCAGCGCGCATGCCTGCGCCGCCTGCGCCAATAACGATGGCGTCGAATTCACGAATTGGAACGCTCACTTACACACCCCACACAATTGAAAAGCCAAACAAAACGTAGGCTAATAACAAAATAGAAAAGAAAAATTGCAGTACACCGCGGAAAAATGCCGACTTGATATAATCTGACAATACTTGCCAAATACCAATTTTAGCATGCACAAGTAATGCAAGTAACGCTAGCATAGTCGCAATTTTTACGCTGATGCAAGCAAAGAACCCTTGCCAAATATCGTAAGTAACACTGGGTGTTACAACAAAAAAGCCAGCAAGTAGTAAGGTGTATAGTACAAGAATAACTGCACTAGCTCTTAGAAGAATAAAATCATGTACGCCATTACGGCCTACTGAAGCGACGACACCTACCATAACCAAACTCCTATAACTGCTGATACAGCCAACCAAATGATGATAATTAATTTAGCCGTTGTATTACCTGAAGCTAACTCTTCAAAGTGGCCTAAATCCATAAACAAGTGACGAACACCTGCTAATAAATGGTAGGTCAGCCCAGAAAGGCAGCCGAAAATAATAAACTTAAAGAAAGCGCCGTCAAGACAAGCTTGAATGCTGGCAAATCCTTCAGCAGAAGAAAGAGAGGTTGAGAGGGTCAACAATAAGATACCGATAGCAAATACCGTAATTACACCTGAAATACGGTGAAGAATTGAAGCATGAGCTGACGGATGCATCTTGATTGTCGTTAGATCTAGATTTACAGGACGTTGTTTTTTCACAATTATTGCCTAAAGAGCTTGAAAGTCTTCAACTTTTATTATTGTTACTCATGAACTACCTTTTTAGAATTTAGTATTCATTTTGCTTTAGTATAAAATAAACATACAAACAACAAAAAATACTAAAGAGATTACTAAATAAGTAATTCCCGAAATGAACGGTAACTGCCTTTAGAGAAGAAAAATAACCTATTATTATTTTTCAGTTAACCGAGTCGCCTAAATAATAGCGAACTTAGTCTACTTTGGCTAAGTAATTCAATTAATACTTTCGTATAAGAAGCACTTTTTACTGCAAAGAAAACTTCTCTTTTAATAAAGTGTTTACTATTTATTTTTGTCGAAATTTCTTATTAAAATAACGAAGTTTAAAAAAGCAATTACAGAACGGTCTGATTATATAGTTGATGGCAAGTAAATTCAATTTTCCTTTGACGTTAATACGCACGAGTTATTAGAACAAGTACAACTTATGGTTAATTATCAACCAATATAGAGCTATGATAAAACTTTAGTCGAATGGCTATTACAATTTAAATTAAAATTAAGGTAGAATGTCGCCAGTTCGATTTACCCAAGTTAAGTCAAAATACTGATTATTTTTTCCATTTACCTTTTAAATAAGATGAAACTTAGTTAAAAGTGCTAACCAAATAATCAGAACACAAACTGTACATTTTAAAATAATAGGGGATAAAACATATGGCTGAATCTAAAGCCTCGCTAAGTATTGACGGTAAAAACATTACCGATCTGCCAATTCTTAAAGGAACTGCAGGTACCGATGTAATAGATATTAGAACCCTAGGCAGTCACGGTTACTTTACCTATGACCCTGGTTTTTTAGCAACAGCATCTTGTGAATCAGCAATTACATTTATTGACGGTGGCAAGGGTATTTTACAACATCGTGGATATGCAATTGATAGCTTAGCTAAAGAAGCTGATTACCTTGAAGTTTGTTATATTCTGCTTAATGGTGAAGCACCAACAAAAGAAGAATATAATGAGTTTAAAACAACCATTACAAACCATACAATGGTGCATGAAAAGCTAGCACATTTTTTCCATGGTTTTTTACCTGACGCACACCCAATGGCTATGCTTTGCGGTGTAGTAGGTGCTTTATCTTCTTTTTACCACAGTGATTTAGATATTAACGATCCTGCGCAACGTAAACGCAGTGCACATCGTTTAATTGCAAAACTACCTACCATTTCTGCAATGGCTTACAAATACAGTGTTGGACAGCCTTTTGTCTACCCACGTAATGATTTAACTTACGCTGAAAACTTCCTACACATGATGTTTTCTGTCCCTGCAGAAGAGTATAAAGTAAACCCTATCATTGCTAAAGCCATGGATAGAATCTTTACATTACACGCTGATCACGAGCAAAATGCCTCAACGTCTACTGTACGTTTGGCCGGTTCTTCAGGTGCAAATCCGTACGCATGTATTGCTGCTGGTGTTGCCTCTTTATGGGGGCCTGCTCACGGCGGTGCTAATGAAGCTTGTTTAACTATGCTTGAAGAGATTGGTGATATCTCTCGTGTTGATGAATATGTATTAAAAGCGAAAGACAAAGATGACTCGTTCCGTCTTATGGGCTTTGGTCATCGAGTTTATAAAAACTTTGACCCCCGTGCCACTGTAATGCGTGAAACTTGCCATGAAGTCCTTGCTGAACTTGGTATTAATGACCCACTGTTAGACGTTGCTATGGCGCTTGAAAAAGTCGCTTTAGAAGATGCTTATTTTGTTGAAAGAAAGCTTTACCCTAACGTAGACTTCTACTCAGGTATTATTCTTAAAGCTATTGGTATTCCAACAAGCATGTTCACTGTTATTTTTGCAATGTCTAGAACCGTTGGTTGGATTGCGCACTGGGATGAAATGTTATCTCAACCAGGTCAAAAAATTGGTCGCCCTCGCCAAAAATATACTGGCGAAATTGACCGTGATTTTGTGTCATTGGACAAAAGATAGGCTTTCCTACCCTATTTTAGTAAGCCTCTTTACATAAATCATCCTATTAAGGCAGCGAAAGCTGCCTTTTTTATCGCCAACCCCCAACGAAAACAGCATAAAAAGCCACCAAAAAACATAAGATAAAATGATACTTACTATCCGACATTCCGCACCAGTTTTAGGAATAAATTTTCTGATAAATGCTGCCCATGCAATTTATGATAATGCTGTTCCTCTCCTCCACATTGAGGATTAATTGCTGCCCACCACTAATCGTTAATACATGAATACCTTGAAAACAAAAGAACACCCAACGAGCGGTTGGGTTTTGACTCGGCTTGTATTTTAAGTTGGGGAAATACACTGATTGAGCCTTTAAC
>NZ_JBWDLI010000016.1:34686-98594 GCF_056238625.1 Colwellia sp. F1 | reverse complement strand
GTAATTTAGCGAGTTTAAGTGCATCACGCTTATCTGTTTTCACTTTATCACCTGGCTTTTTAGGGATAAGCGAAGGAGCAACGACATAACAACAATGTCCTAGACTGGTTAACAGTCGATAAATCCAAAATAAAAGGGACAGTCGCTCAAGTTGGCTCAAGTTGGCTGCTCAAGTTGGCTCTGAAATTTGAACAACACAGACTTCTCAACTAAGGTTAATCAATAACCTGTAAGTGAGAGGTCTTTCATGACAACCGCCCGAAAACAACTGATTAGCTTAGCTGATACGCCTTATTATCATTGTATTTCTCGTTGTGTTCGCCGCGCCTTTTTGTGCGGTGAAGATAAAAGCACAGGGCAAAACTTTGACCACAGGCGAGGCTGGGTCGAGGAGAAATTGCTCAGCCTCACTCAGGTGTTTGCCATAGATGTTTGCGCTTACGCAATTATGAGTAACCACACGCACGTGGTATTATTTGTCGATGAAAACATCGCTAAAGGGTGGTCAACAAAAGCAGTGCTCGAGCGTTGGCATCAGTTATTTAAAGGGACACTCTTAACGCAAAAATATTGCCGAGGAGAAGATATTCCCGACTACCAGATGGCTTCGTTGCTAGAAACGGTTGACGTTTATCGCCATCGCTTGATGGACATCAGTTGGTTTATGCGTTTACTCAACCAAGGTATTGCAACACAGGCTAACCGAGAAGATAACTGCACCGGTCATTTCTGGGAAGGGCGTTTTAAGTCTCAAGCCTTATTAGACGAAGCCGCCCTTGCGGCTTGTATGGCGTATGTTGATTTAAACCCAGTAAGAGCCAATATAGCGAAAACACCTGAAGACTCAGAGTACACCAGCGTAAAGCAACGTGTTATATCAGCCAAAAAAGCGAAACAACCTAACACACTATTGCCTTTTGTGGGTAATCCACGCAAAGCGATGCCAAAAGGTTTACCGTTTGAGCTAAAAGATTACCTTGAATTAATTGAAATGACAGGGCGCTGTTTTCGTGAAGATAAAGCCGGATATATTGAAGCCGCTCAACCAGCTTTACTTAACCGCTTGAACATAAGCCCCGATAATTGGCTTACGTTAACGAAAGACTTTAGACGATTGTTTCATGGTGCGGTAGGGCACAGTGATGTATTAACAGATTACTGCGAGCACAGAGGGTTGAAGCGACGAACCAATATTCATTGTTGTGATAAACTTCTGGCGTAAGTGCTTTATAAACGAGTGACCTGGTTAAACACAGCAGGACAAAATACAGTTGTTTTTTGCTCCTTCGTCGCTTATTTTAATCAACTATTATTTGCCTTTTAGTGAGGCTACATGGACTCCCCTTTGTCAAGCAATAACATCTCTTACAACAAGAAGATTTGACAGCAGCTCTACATTCGGCGTTTTTTAGCTTTATTACGCTATCGCCCTGATGATTTGCGCCTGAGCAATGCCTCATTCGTTAAACAGTCTTTTTATATGACTTCCCAACTAAACAGGCTTCCTTGCTCTCGGTCTGACCGTGTTATCGTCAATTGCTAGTGCTAAGACTCGGCGGGGTTAACCGTTTCGGTTTACCTTACGTCATTAAAAACTATTTAACATAATCTACCTGATATTCTTCGTCTGAGTGTAACAGCGCCCCAATTAACCGCGCATTTTTGGCGGCCAATGCCACTGTTGCTCGTTTAAATCCTCGTCGTTCAACAAGCTCTTTTACCCATAAACTGGTTCGGTCTGTTTTATTTTTACAGTTAGCAATGACGGCTCTTGCGCCATGAATAAGTGAGGTACGTATATGTTTCTCGCTTCGCTTGCTAATTCGTTAGTTGCCTTCTTACTCTGGCGGAAAATTCTGCTTTTGGTGTAAAACTCGCATTATTCTAATTGTTTCACCATCAACCGAATAAGAAACAATCATGGATATCTCTGGAATAATTAATATTCTCCCACGAAAAATGTCTCTTTTAACCCCCATTAGTGGATGTTCTAGTAAGCTCTCAACTTTAGTTTCAATAATTTGATCAGTTTTTTCGGCTGCACTCGGATTAAAGTCAAAAAGAAACTCAAAGATTTTTTCACGATCATTTAGAGACTCTTCTTCCCAAAAAATCATGATTTCTCTCTATTACGGATTTTCTGTTTCCTTGCTTCCATCAAGGTTTTCGCATCATCATGTACAATAAAATTAGCTTTTCCGTTATCAAACTTATCAAATGCTGTATTTATTTGTTCTGTTAACCATGCATCATGGATCATAGTTTTACGTTGCTCTTCGGCTAAGCCTTCTGCAAGTTCTCGACATGCGTCACTTAAAGTTCTGCCTTGGCTTTCAGCCATGAGTTGCGCTAAACGCTTTGTTTCTTCATCAATTCTAAATTGAATTCGAGTATCCATATAAATTACCTCAAAATTAACATTGTACCCACAAATGTTAGCACTAAGGTTGGTTCAAGGCAACTAACAACTTGCTCAAAAAATTTATTAGGACAGTCGCTCAAATAGTCCTAGAGTACTTAACTAAAGATGATACTAGTAGTAAAAATTTATTAGGACAGTCGCTCAAATAGTCGCTCAAATATCTCAAATTTCCGACTCAAATTTGTACTCAAATTTGTACTCAAATTTGTACTCAAATTTGTACTCAAATTTGTACTCAAATTCCGGCTCAAATTACCTTATAAGCGAATTGTCTTTTGCTCTAGTTACCCCCCTTATAAGCATCGAAACGTGGATAATGCTAATAAGAAGTTGGAAATCGGGTTTAAATCGTTTTATGATTGAATTCGAAGCGCATATATCGTGCTATATTAAAAATTGCTACTTACATAAATACTATTACAGGGGCAATTAATAAGTGCTCTTGCACAATGGTTGCTAGCAAACAATTTATTAGCTTAGTTTACACGCCTTATTATCATTGTATTCCTCGTTGCGTTCGCCGCGATTTTGTACGGTGAAGGTAAAAACACAGGTTAAAGCTTTCTACCCGCGGCAGTCACTTTACTCACCAAAAGGAATGTTTTTTGTTAAATCGTATTTGGGTAAGCTTTTTTATTATTGCTTTTTTAGCGACTATGTATCAGTGGCTTGCTTTAGATAATGCGGCAATTTTTGAAGAAGTTATCAAAGCCTTATTCGAAATGTCGCAAGTGACTGTAGAAATAGCCCTTGGCTTAATTGGTGTGTTAAGTTTATGGCTTGGCATGATGAAAATTGCGGAAAATGCTGGTTTAATTGCGCAACTTTCTCGGTTACTGTCGCCGTTGTTTTTAAAGCTGATGCCAGATGTGCCTAAAGGACACCCTGCGGTTGGCTCAATTACCATGAACTTATCAGCTAACGTATTAGGATTAGATAACGCGGCAACGCCTTTAGGGCTTAAAGCCATGCAAGACTTACAAAGCATTAATCCTAAAAAAGAGACTGCTAGTAACGCACAAATTTTATTTTTAGTGCTTAACACCTCGTCGATTACTTTATTTCCTATCACGGTTTTTGTTTATCGCGCACAGCAGGGTGCAGCTTCACCAACGGATGTTTTTATTCCTATTTTATTGGCTACCTTTGCTTCAACACTTGCAGGCATTGTCAGTGTGGCTTGGGTACAAAAAATTAACTGGTGTAATCGGGTGGTTTTACTTTATGCTGGGGCTGTATTTAGCTTGATTGCAAGCTTAGTTGTTTACTTTGCCAGCCTGTCGGCACAGGTGTTGGCAGAGCAGTCCTCTTTATTGGGTAATTTATTAATATTCTCTATTTTATTGCTGTTTATCATTACGGCGCATTTAAAAAAAGTGAATGTTTATGACAGCTTTGTTACTGGCGCTAAAGAGGGATTTGACACCAGTATTAAAATCATACCTTATTTGCTCGCTATGTTATGCGCTATTGCAGTATTTAGAGCAAGTGGCGCGCTTGATGTGGTTATATCTGGCATACGAAGCCTAGTGCTTTATGTGGGCGGTGATGGTCGCTTTGTTGATGCACTGCCTACCGCCTTTATGAAGCCTTTATCGGGCTCTGGCGCTCGAGCTATGATGGTTGAAACTATGAATACTCACGGCGCAGACTCTTTTGCTGGTCGTTTATCGTCAATTATTCAAGGTTCAACTGAAACCACCTTTTACGTATTGGCAGTTTACTTTGGCTCGGTAGGTATTCGTAATACTCGCCATGCAGTAAGTTGTGGTTTATTTGCCGACTTGGCCGGTATTTGCGCGGCTATTTATGTTTGTTATTGGTTTTTTGGTTAAAAGTAGAGCTAATCAAAGTAAAATAACGAGTTCATTTAAAAAGCGTTAACAAAACGCAGTGGGTCAGTGGCGATGTTAGTTTTTATACAAATGCGTAAAAAAGGCATTAAGTTTTCTCGCTGCAGTCGTTGGCTGTTCTTCCTTCACATCGTTTATAGTTGTGTTAGTGCTGTTCATAGAAAGGAGTCTTAATTGAACTTAACTAAAAAAAACCTTGAAGCTGCGGTCAGTGAAAATATCATTTCGTTTGAACAGTCTGAAAAGCTTATTGAGTTTTTGAATAAACAACCCAATACAGCGCCTAAGTTTGATTTTACACACGTGCTTTATTACCTAGGGGGAATGATTGCCATTGGGGCAATGACTCTTTTTATGAACTTAGGCTGGGAGTCTTTTGGCGGATTAGGGATTGTTTTTATCTCTCTATTTTATGGTTTGGCTGGATTGAAGCTTACCAATGTTTTCAAAGCTAAAGGTTTAGCCATTCCTGCAGGAATTTGTGGAACCTTTGTTATCGCGCTAACGCCATTAGCAGTATACGGATTGCAACAGGCTCTTGGCGTTTGGCCTGATGAAAGTGTTTATAGAGAATACCATCGATATATAAAATGGCATTGGCTTTACATGGAATTAAGTACGCTAGCCGTAGGGGCTATTATTGCTTGGAAATATAAATACCCATTTTTAATTATGCCAATAGCGGTCACTCTTTGGTATTTAACAATGGATGTTGCCGTCATGATTAATGGTGGTGATTATAATTGGGAGCTAAGAAAATTAGTGTCTATGTACTCAGGTTTACTCATGATTACCTTGGCTTTTTGGCTTGACATTCGATCGCGAAATAAAGCCGATTATGCGTTCTGGTTATACCTTTTGGGTGTTATGGCTTTTTGGGGAGGCATGTCGTTCCAACATTCAGACAGTGAATTGTCTAAGTTTATTTACTTTATCACTAATCTGTTCATGATTTTTGTGGGCGTACTCATTGTTAGAAGAGTTTTTGTTATATTTGGTGCGCTAGGTTGCTCGGGTTATATAGGCCATTTAGCCTCTGATATATTTGAAGATAGCTGGTTATTCCCGATTACTTTAACACTGCTTGGACTGTTTGTTATTTATCTAGGTGTTCTTTGGCAAAAAAATGAAACCGTTATAACATCAAAAGCAAGAAGCTTTATGCCCAAAGCACTACGTGAGCTACTAGTATCAAAGCATGGGTAATGGCCTCTAACACATAAGACTAGATGTCGCGAAGTCGGCACCTGCGTCGCTCATGTTGAGTAACTATTTTTTGCCGAGTAAAAGGCGTTAGCATTCAAGGAGGGTTTTATATGTCATCTATTCCTGAGAAAGATTGGAAGTTATTTCGTAAACTGCAATCAGAATTAACAGCTAAGGCTTGTGAGTTGGTTTTTAGGCAAGTTAATAATATTGCCAGTGATCGAGCGGGTAAAGAGCATCAGTCATATTTGGATTTATATCGTCTGATAGAAACAGAAGATGCCAAAATAGCTGAAATGTTTAACAACCCAACGCGCAATAATGTGATATTGAAGATTGTCACATTAATAAAATATGATGTATTGACTGTTGAGCAGCTTCAAATGTTTAGCGAAGAAACGCAAACGTTTGTTAACCGCATGCTTAACTTTACTTGAGCACTTCAACCATAGCACTCAGAGCTAGCTAAGGATAATGGACTTATAGCACAGGGCGATCTAACATTGAAATAAGTGGTATACCCCAACCCAACAACGTTTAGTATTGAACGCCATTAAAAATGGGACGCTCTTAACGAAGCATTATGTAGAAGCAATACTACGGAGATATAATTAATGATTAGTATAAATGAACTGACTACTTTTTTCGGTTGGTGTACTGTAATAAACCTTGGTGTTTATTTATTTTCAGCGCTTTTTATTATTGTATTTAAACGTTTTACGATTAATCTTCACAGTAAAGTTGTAGGCGTTGAGGCTTCTGAATTACCAACGATGTATTTTAAGTTTTTGGGTAATTATAAGATAAGCATATTACTTTTAAACTTATCACCTTATATTTCATTAAAATTAATGAGCTAGTGCAATAAGAGCGAAACTCACCCCTGCTTCTTTTACAGCGTTAACTAGGGGGCACAAAAGTGATAAATGCACACGAAAGGAAAATCATGGCAACTTACTTCTCTTTTATTCAAAAACAACGTTCTTCAGCATTGTTACTTATTGTTAATGCTGGCGTGGCATTTCTTCTATACCTGGCAGCACACAGATACCTCCCTGAAGTAACGAGCGACCAAAAAGCGCTATCACAGCTTCTTGGCGTTCTTGATATCGCTATTTGGATAATCGAAGCTATTTTACTTGGGTTGGCATTGTGGTTTTGGTGTGAAAATAAGCAAGTTAAGGTTTGTGTTACGCCAACCACCTTGTCTTATTTTGACCCAACCTTCAGTGATGTGAGTTGGCAGGTTGATGTTGCCGATATTACGGAACTAACGCAAGTAACTGATACAAGGCAAACGTTTATTTCTAACTTACTAACACTTAAAAATGGGGAGCAGAAGCAACTCATGTACGGAAATTATCGTGGCTTTAATCGTCGTGCTTTTTTTGAAGCACTTGTATTAGCTAACCCTAAGATTATTGTTCCAGAAAATATATATAGCTATACAACACAAAATCCCGCATGGGCTAAACGCATTCGGAAGAAATTTGGATTAGATTAATCGTTGGTTTTGACGTTAACGTTTGTTGTAGTCGTTATAACGTGAGAGACACGATAGTCGTTTAAAAGTACAAAAATATGTATGCTTTTTCTTGAATTTCGTTTATTTTAACTTGCTAACATTTACCGCCTTGGTAGGGGCTTTAACAGGAGTTTTGCATACATGGATTTTCCAGAATTACCCATCATAATTCTTAATTTAATTATAGTGTTGGTTGCGTACCTTTCTATATATCCAAAAATAGCGGGCAGTAATTTTACTAAAATATCAATTTGTGATGTGTTCACCTCAGGTTTTTCTTTACTGGTTGTTGGCTTAAACTACTGGGGCAGTGGTCAAGAATTTTATTTAATAGTCGCCAATACTAATTGGTTTTGGTTCACGCTTATTACTTATGGGGCAATAGAAATACCAATGCTGATTTGGTACATTAAAAAGTATAAAGTTAAGTTATAAGTACAACTATAAGTTGTTTGAAAGAACAAAGACAAGTTGATTAGTACAAATTGTTGCAGGAGGACGAAATAATCATTAATGCTGTAAAAAACAACGTTAAGTGCTTGTTTTTTACACGCATAGGTGCGTGGTAGTAGTAAGTTTAAAATTGTTACAAAAATTTAACGAATAATTACGCATAATAGTAGCATTTTACCTCGCTTTAGATTAAGTTTGCGCTTTTATTTATTATACAGTTAACCAGAGCGCCTTATGTTAGAAAACACTCTCCCACAACTCGAACAACTGATTGAACAAATCATTGAGAAAAATACCCAGCTAAAAGACCAAGTAGCTGAATTAGAACAGCAAAAAGCAGTGCTAATTGAAGAAAATGAAACACTGCAATTAGAAGCACTTGAAGGTGAAGAAGCGCAAAAGCAAACAAGCACTGTTTTAACAAACCTACTAGGTAAATTACAAAGTGTAGAAGAGCTAAGTTAATGTTAGCCGAAGACGCTAACGGGCTCAGCATTGAAATTATGGGCAAGCAACATAAGTTTTCTTGTTCGGCTGAACAAGCAGAAAACTTAAAACAAGCAGTAAATAACCTTACTGCTATGTGTGACGATATTAAGCAACAAAAGACAGCTGCTAGTAGAGAGCGTACTTTGTTGGTAGCTTCAATTAACTTAAGTTATTCGCTACTGATGGCCAATAAAGAAATTAACGATTATCAACAGAGTCAAGAAGCTTTAATCGCTAAATTAAAAAACGCATTGTAATGGCCAACTCTTTAGGTACACTTTTGAAAAATTGCTATTGTTTTTAATTAAATAATAGCAATTTTTTTTGAGTTTATGTAACCTAGCATTATACTTAGCAGCATTTATAAGGTAAATTGCACATATATATATATTGAGTTACGTTATTTAGGATCACCTTTATTATGGCTGACGCCAGTATTGAATTTAAAGGGTCAAGTTTTACCCTGTCAGTTTTACATTTGAAATCGTCTGAATTAGCTGATATTCGGTCAGATTTAACTAAAAAAGTTGCACAAGCCCCTGACTTTTTTTATCTCGTCCCCGTTGTGGTCAATATTGAGCTCATCACAAATTCAATTGACTACCATGCGGTAAAGGCATTAGTTGAAGCATTTCATTTTACCTTTGTTGGTTTTACAGGTGCGGTATCTAAAGAGCAACGTCTACTTATTCGTGAACTAGGTTTTTCATTTGTTAATACGGCAAAAGCGAATAACGCCCCAAAACCCGCAGTAGACAGAAAACCTGAAGAAGAAGTTCCTATCCAAGCTCCTGTTATTAATGAACATTTATATACAGACAAAGTTCACCGAGGGCAAATCCGCTCTGGCCAGCAGATTTATGCTAAAGAGCAAAACTTAGTGATTATTGGTTCAGTGTCGGCCGGTGCAGAAGTTATTGCCGATGGTAATATTCATGTTTATGGTTCGTTACGCGGTAGAGCAATAGCTGGTGCAAAAGGTCATCATAAAGCACAAATATATTGTCAAAAACTTGAAGCTGAATTGGTCTCAATTAATGGTAACTATTGGCTGAGCGAGTCAATGGAAGCACATTGGGGCTCACCAGCATTTATACATTTGACTGACAGCGAATTAATGTCATCAAAACTTATTTAATTTTAACTTAAAAGGATATTCGGTCTATGGCACGGATAATAGTAGTTACATCAGGTAAAGGCGGTGTTGGTAAAACAACATCAAGTGCTGCCATTGGTCTTGGCTTAGCGTTGAAAGGCCATAAAGTTGTTTTAATAGATTTTGATATAGGCTTACGTAATCTTGATTTGATTATGGGCTGCGAACGTCGAGTAGTATACGACTTCGTTAATGTGATAAACGGTGAGGCCACGTTAAATCAAGCGCTTATTAAAGACAAGCGTGTGAGCAGCTTGTCAATTTTACCTGCCTCGCAAACGCGCGATAAAAATGCATTAAATAAAGAAAATGTTGGCAAGGTATTAGAAGAGTTGAGTAAAAGCTATGACTATATTATATGTGATTCACCCGCAGGTATTGAAGCAGGTGCGATGATGGCACTTTATTACGCTGATGAAGCCATCGTTACTACTAACCCAGAAGTGTCGTCAGTACGCGATTCTGATCGTATTTTAGGTATGCTTGCTAGTCGCTCACGCAGAGCAGAGCTTAGCCTAGAGCCAATAAAAGAGCACTTGTTATTAACCCGTTACTCGCCTAAGCGTGTAAAAGAGGGGGAGATGTTAAGTGTAGAAGATGTTAAAGATATACTTTCAATACCGCTATTAGGTGTTATTCCAGAGTCACAAGCGGTACTTAAAGCGTCCAATGCAGGTGAGCCAGTAATTCTTGATACGGAAAGTGATGCAGGTAAAGCTTATCAAGACGTGATTGACCGTCTATTAGGCGAAACTGTTGAATTTAGATTTTTAGCTGCCGAGAAAAAAGGCATTTTCAGTCGTATGTTTGGAGGATAACATGGCACTATTAGATTATTTTTTACGTAAAAAAGAAAAACAGGTAACGACGGCTTCTAAAGCGAAAGAACGTTTGCAAATAATTGTTGCCCACGAGCGTAATAGCCGAAATAAACAGCCTGACTATTTACCGCAACTCACAGAAGATATACTTAAGGTTTTACGTAAATACATTAAAGTGTCAGACGAAACATTCTCGATCAATTTAGATAAAAAAGATGGCGATTTAAACGTGCTTGAACTAAACATTGAGCTGCATGATGAGTTAAACAAAAGTAATTAATTTATAATCTCTGTTTAGTCCTGTGTAAAGCATTAAACAGACGAAATAAAGAACAACAAACGGTAAAGCAAGGACGCACTATCTACAACGAATATCAGGTTTTTTAACACCATCTTCTGTATGAAAAAACAGCCCCTGTCTTGATAAGTTTAGAGAAAAGCTCGTCATGCCTTGTCAATAGACTTACTTAATAATAGCGAAATAATCATCGCGTCCTTATTGCTATTACTTAGTATCCTCGCTTATATTAAAGTAACATTAATGGTATTGCCTCTGAAAAGGGGGCTGGTCAAGTAGGAACTATGTTAAAAAAATCCTGTCCGTGGTGCGCAGAAAAACTTGCGTACAATCAACTGGGACGAAGGCCAACCCAAAAGGTTTTTAAATGGTATCAATTCTCAACTAGTGTACAAGTTTGCCCGTATTGTGCCGGCGCAATAAAGCTTGGTGGTAAAGGCGTTTGGTTTATGGTGCTTGTTTTGCCTGTATTTTTCTCTTTATTGATAGAATTATTTATAGGGGTTGATCTGTTAGAGAGGGCAGGAGTCAAAAGCATTTCCCAGGTACTATTTTTAGTGGGGTGTGTTTGCACCTATTGTTTTTCAGTGTTTGTCAAAGTAGTCAAGCTATAGCGAGTTATTTAAAGAAATAGCAGCACTTTTAAGGGGTAAACTATGAATGTTGGGTTTAGAAAAAAAATTAAGCCTTTTATTCAAACAGAATTAACGCTAGCAATGAAAGCTAGAAAACAGGGTGACAACTTAAAAGAATTTAAACATTTAGAAAACGCCCATGTATTAGGGCAAGAGTCTACTTACTTTCATGTGTACGTACATTTTTGTATGTTTTTATGGGCTTGTCGTAATAAAAACTTACGAGAGTTTTGTGGACAACTACTTAGAATGTTAGGCGCGGCAACAAAAACCGTTTTCGGCTTAGTACCTCAGGGAAATACTGGCGGCTCTAATGTGAGTCCGTTCAAACCCATGCCAATTGATGCGGCGCTTGCACAAAAAATAAACAAAGCAAAAGTAAAAACATAAATAAGAAGCAGAGAAAGTTGGTCGATTACAGCAAAAAACATGAGGAATTAATATGGCAACGTTATTACAAGTAGACTTTCCACACAGTGGGCCTTTTGGCGAACAAATGACACAAGCATTCAATGATTTGGCTAATTCTATAACTGAAGAGCCGGGTTTTATTTGGAAAATATGGACAGAAAATGAAAGTACAAAAGAGGCCGGTGGTATTTATTTGTTTGAAAGCGAGGAAGCGGCCAAAGCTTACCTTAACAAGCATACCGCCAGGTTAAAAGGGTTTGGGGTTTGTGAAGTGTATGCCAAAATATTTGACGTAAATAACGTATTATCAAAAATCACCCACGGGCCTGTTGGCTAATTTCTTGCCGCAAAAAATTCGTGACCCATTACGGTAGTGTATTTAAATCTTGGAGTAAATGATGGAAAAAGTTAACTATCCTATTACAGGCTCTTGTCAATGCGGTGAAGTTACTTATGAACTGCTTGAGCCACCTTTGATGATTGTTGCTTGTCATTGTAAAGAGTGCCAAAAATTATCTACGAGTGCCTTTAGTATTACCGCTATGGTGAAAGCTCAAAGTGTTAAGTTTCATGGTTTTATGAAAGACTGGAGCCGTGCAGCTGACAGTGGAAATATTAGTGCAGCTAAATTCTGTCCATCATGCGGTAACAGGCTTTATCATTTCGATCCCAATGAACCTGACAAGTTAAAACTTAAACCAAGTAGTTTATCAGACACTCGCATAATAAAGCCAACAGTTCATATTTGGGTGAGTGAAAAACAGGATTGGTACCAGATCCCAGAAGGCGTTAAAGTTTTTGATAAACAACCTTCGTAGCGAATACGCGCAGGTAACAAATCACTTAAAAGGAGCAAAACGGTTGGGAATATCGCTTATTTAAAATGGCTATTCATTGTAGCCTAGGTCTTTCGCTGCTACTCTTGGCTGCAACGGCTGCAATAGTTTATCGTCTAGGTAACTTAGCTTTAGGAAAATATCCATCTAAATATATTTATATAAATAGTAAACTTGGCTATATACTTGCCCATAAAGCTATTATAAAGTAATTATAATGCGTAAATAAAAGCCATTAATATAACGTTAATAACCGCTATTTACGGTCTTTTCGTGTTTAAACTATCTACTTTAATTAACGTGGTATTGCCTTTGAATATTCCTGATCTTCCCAATAACCATGCTTTAGCGGTTTTGTTAATTACAGTGCTTGCGCTGTATTTATTTCGCCGAGATGATATTCCCCTTGAAACCTCTTCTTTAAGCGTGATTGCGATATTGTGTTTGATCTTTGCACTATTTCCATTTTATGTTGATGGTAATCACTTTGAGGCAAGTACCTTATTTTTTGGCTTTGGCCATGAAGCGTTAATTACTGTGTGTTCATTAATGATACTGGGCCACGGCATTGTACGCACAGGCGCGTTAGAGCCCATAGGTCGATATTTAGCAAAATTATGGAAACTTAGTCCTACGCTGTCTTTGCTGCTGACACTTATTATTGCCGGGGGTTTAAGTGCCTTTGTTAATAATACACCAGTTGTTGTGTTATTACTGCCCATTTTAATCAGTGTTGCCTTACGTAATAAAACCGATGCCTCAGGCATGCTATTGCCTATGGGCTTAGCAACTTTAGTAGGCGGAATGGCAACGAGTATTGGTACCTCAACCAACTTATTAGTGGTGAGCATAGCAAAAAATATGGGGGCAGCCGAATTTGGCATGTTTGACTTTATTAAGCCTGCGCTTCTTGCCTCTGTTGTTGCTGTACTCTATTTATGGTTAATTGCCCCAAAACTTTTACCTATACGCAAATCGTCAATGCCTGATACTTCTCCTCGGTTGTTTAGTGCTTATATTAATATTAATGAAGAGAGCGATATAATAGGAAAAACGATTGCTGAAGTTATTGAATTAACTGATGGACAGTTAAAGATTGAAAACATTCAACGTGGGCCTGATAAACGCAACATTGTGCCTTTACCTGATACGGTTCTTACTACTGATGATAGGTTAGAAGTACATGATACCCCCGAGCGCCTTAAAGAGTTTGAAAAAGTATTAGGCACTCATTTATTTACTGGCTTAGATAAAATCGATGATGAACACTCCTTAAAAGCAGATAAACAAACACTGGCAGAAATTGTGATTATCGAAGGCGCTGGTATTGAAGGAAAAAGCCTTAAACAATTAAATTTTATACACAGATATGCTGTGTCGGTTATTGCCTTGCACCGAGCGGGTAAAGCCATGGAGATCAAGCGACGCAGTATAGGCGATATCCCATTACAAGTAGGTGATGTATTGCTTGTTCAAGGGGAGGCAGAGCAGCTAACCTTGTTAAAGTCTAAACGCGGTATGTTGATTATAGACGGTGCAGCAGCACTGCCGCAAACAAGTAAAGCTCCTTTGGCGTTAGTAACACTCTTTGGGGTTGTTGTCACGTCTGCGGCGGGTATTCTACCGATTGAAATTAGTTCAATATGCGGCGTACTGATACTTTTAGCGACCAAGTGTTTGAACTGGGAAGAAGCCTCGTCGGCATTAAGTACACAAATTATTTTAATTGTAGCGGCCTCTTTAGCTTTAGGGACTGCAATGATGACTACAGGGGGGGCAGAATATATTGCACAAGTGTTTGTGGGGTTGTCGTCAGGTTTACCCCCAAACGGTGTATTAGCGGCACTGATGTTGTTGCTGGCAATACTGACTAATATAGTCTCGAACAATGCCGCTGCTGTTATTGGTACCCCTATCGCTATTTCGGTCGCTATCCAGCTTCACTTACCACCAGAGCCTTTTATATTAGCGGTATTATTTGGTGCAAATTTAAGTTATGCAACGCCAATGGCTTATAAAACGAATTTATTAGTCATGAATGCGGGAGGGTATCGGTTCTCTGACTTTATGCGGGTTGGTATTCCGTTAATTCTACTCATGTGGATAACACTATCGTCTTTATTAAGTTGGCTGTATTTGTAATAGATATATGCGGTTTACGCATTAAATAAGCCAACAACACAATAGTTTAGTGGATTAACAAACGTAGCTATTTTTAAATAGCTACGTTTTTTTATATCTTGCTTATTGTATATATGGAAAAACATATATACAATAAATATTATGCATTTGAGGTTGGGGCACAATATGAGTAAAAATAAACGACGCGTACTTTTTTTATGTACTGGTAACTCAGCAAGGTCACAAATGGCAGAAGCCTTACTTAAGTACAAAGCAGGTCAGCAATTTGATGTTTTTAGTGCTGGTACACAGCCTGAAAAGGTCGATTTACGCGCAGTAGCAGCATTAACACAATTGGGTGTTGATGCTACGCAATTAACGGCTAAAGGAATTGATAGTTATATTGATCAAGTGTTTGATTTTGTCATTACACTTTGTGACAAAGCCAGCAGTGAATGCCGAGACTTTCCTAATGCTAAACAACAGTTTTCTTGGGATATTCCCGATCCTAAAAACCGTTTAGGTCATTCACCATTTACAGCGACTTTAATTGAGTTAAGTAGTCGTTTGTCTATGTTTCTTGCAATGGAGTCAGGAAATGTAAAAGAAACAAATAGCAATATCAATGACTTAGTAGTAATGCCAGAAAAGCCAGTATGCTTAACACCGATTGATTTTTATAAAAGTTTGACAGATGAGATCAGACTGAAGGTTTTAATGTTATCCCATTATCATGGCGAATTATGTGTATGTGAAGTAATGGAAGCTTTGGCTGAAGAGAGCCAACCTAAGGTATCGCGAAACTTGGCCATCTTAAGAAAGAGCAATATTATTACGGCCAGAAAACATGGGCAATGGGTATTTTATCGAATTAACCCTAATATTCCGTCTTGGGCAAAATCGGTTATCGCACAAACAAGTGAAAACAATATTCACCTTTTTCATAATGCACATATACGGCTAACTAAAATGAAAAGTAGGCCCAACAAAGCGTCTTTTTGTCAATAGCATGCTAGGTCACAACAATTAACTTTAAGGATATATTTTAATGGGTATTTTTGAGCGTTATTTATCACTTTGGGTCGCTATTTGTATGGCATCTGGCGTGTTTTTGGGCTGGTGGCAACAAGATAACTTTCAGTTTATTGCTAGTCTTAACATTGCACATGTGAATATTGTGGTCGCTATTTTTATTTGGGTGATGATTTACCCCATGATGGTACAAATTGACTTTTCCGCAATAAAAAATGTAGGTAAAAACCCGAAAGGGTTAGTGTTAACAGTGGTAATTAACTGGCTCATTAAACCTTTTACTATGGCTGGCTTGGGGTGGCTGTTTTTTAATGGTTTATTTGCTGATTTAGTCAGCCCTGAATCCGCACAAGAATATATTGCCGGTATGATTTTACTGGGCGTTGCGCCATGTACTGCCATGGTTTTTATTTGGTCGCAATTAACCAAAGGTGATCCAAACTATACCTTGGTACAAGTCTCGGTGAATGATGTCATTATGATCTTCGCTTTTGCGCCAATATCGGCATTATTACTTGGTGTGAGTGATATTCAAGTGCCGTGGGAAACTTTATTTATTTCAGTGGTACTTTATGTGCTATTACCTTTAGTGGCTGGGGTTTTAACTCGTAAAAAACTAAATAAAAGTGAACAGTCACTGACACATTTTCTATCGACAATGAAGCCTTGGTCAGTTATTGGCTTGTTAGCGACCGTAGTATTATTATTTGGGCTTCAAGCTAACACTATTATTAATGAACCTGAAACCATAGGATTAATTGCCATTCCACTAATGTTGCAAACTTATGGTATTTTCATTATTGCTTATATTGCGGCCATATGGATGAAACTTCCGCAAAATATTGCCGCCCCAGCGTGTTTAATTGGTACTTCCAATTTTTTTGAATTAGCAGTCGCGGTAGCCATTTCACTGTTTGGTTTACATTCGGGGGCTGCGCTGGCAACCGTTGTTGGGGTGTTGGTGGAAGTCCCAGTTATGCTTTCTCTCGTATATATGATTAACCGTACCCAACATTGGTTTACATAAATTAAGCACAGTTTGATACTTTTAAAATAACTTTTAAGGAACAATAATGGCAATTAAAATAGGTATTAATGGTTTTGGTCGTATGGGGCGTTTATCAATGCGCGCAGCATTTGACTGGGATGACATTGAAATTGTTCACATTAACGACCCAGCTGGTGATGCGGCAACACTGGCGCATTTAATAACATTTGACTCAGTCCATGGACAGTGGCACCACCAAGCTACCAGCGAAAAAACAGCTGAAGGTGAGGTGATGCTCATCAATGGCAAAGCGATTCCCTGTACGAAAAATACAGCGACACAAGATACAGATTGGTCAACATGTGATGTAGTAATTGAAGCTTCAGGCAAAATAAAAACCAAAGCCTTGTTACAGGCTTATTTAGACCAAGGCGTTAAACGTGTTGTGGTGACGGCACCTGTAAAAGAAGACGGCATTTTAAATATAGTGATGGGAGTTAACGATGCTTTGTACAACAAAGACATCCACCCTATTGTTACAGCAGCCTCTTGTACCACCAACTGTATTGCGCCTGTGGTAAAAGTTATCCATGAAAAAATAGGTATTAAACATGGTTCAATGACAACCATACATAATATAACCAATACACAAACTATTATTGACGCGCCGCATAAAGATTTACGTCGTGCACGTTCATGTGGTACTAGCTTAATTCCAACTACTACAGGCTCGGCTACTGCCATTACGCATATATTTCCTGAATTAAAAGGTAAGCTAAATGGCCATGCCATTCGTGTACCTCTCACTAATGCGTCTATTACCGATTGTGTGTTTGAAGTAGAAAAAAACACAACGGTTGCGCAAGTTAATCAATTACTTAAAGAAGCGGCAAACAATGAACTAAATGGTGTTTTAGGTTATGAAGAGCGGCCATTGGTTTCTGTTGACTATAAAACTGATCCACGTTCAAGCATTGTTGATGCGTTATCAACCATGGTGGTAAATAACAGCCAAGTTAAGGTGTACCTTTGGTATGACAATGAATGGGGGTATGCCAATAGAACTGCAGAGCTTGCACGCATGGTTGGCTTAGCAGACTTACGATAGTAAACCAATGTGGCTAAAAGCAGCTAAGATGTAGCTGACAAAGTCGCTAATAAGGAATTGTTGCCAATGGGCTTCTTATTGTTTAAAAAATTAACTTTTTTACAAAACCTATCGTCACAAATAAAACAATACTTAATGATTACCGGTAATTATTGGGCGTTTACCTTAACTGATGGCGCACTACGCATGTTAGTTGTGTTGTATTTTCATCAATTAGGCTATAGCCCATTAAACATTGCTATGCTGTTTTTGTTTTATGAACTATTTGGTGTGTTTACTAACCTTATTGGTGGTTGGCTAGGAGCGCGTTTAGGTTTAAATAAAACCATGAATATTGGTTTAGCTATGCAAATTATCGCCTTAGTCATGTTAACCGTGCCCGCTGAAATGCTCACGGTTATTTATGTGATGGCCGCACAAGCACTGTCAGGTATTGCTAAAGATCTTAACAAGATGAGCGCTAAAAGTGCGATAAAGTTACTGGTGCCCGAAAATGCTCAAAGCAAACTATACCAGTGGGTTGCTCTGTTAACGGGATCTAAAAATACCTTAAAAGGGGTGGGTTTTTTTCTCGGTGGTGTGTTGCTAACCTGGTTAGGGTTTAAAGGCGCTATTGTTGTAATGGCGACTCTATTGTTTGTTGTATGGATAGTTAGCTTGTTATATTTAAAGGAAGATTTAGGGAAAGCTAAAAACACATTAAACTTTATAGCAGTATTTTCAAAGAGTGCAGAGATTAACCGTTTATCAGCCGCACGTTTGTTTTTATTTGGCGCTAGAGATGTTTGGTTTGTTGTTGCTTTGCCAGTTTATCTTGCCATAACATTACAATGGGATCATTGGTGGGTTAGTGGGTTTATGGCAGCTTGGGTGATTGGCTACGGTATTGTGCAATCATTTGCGCCATATTTTACTGGTAAAAAGCAAGGTAAAGTGCCCACTGGCAAGTCAGCCTTTTTATGGGCTGTTGGGCTAAGTTTATTGCCAATGGCCATTGGGGTCTCTTTATATTTTAATTTTTATATTCAGTATTCAATTATTGTCGGGTTGTTAATTTTTGGGGTGATTTTTGCTGTTAATTCATCACTGCATAGTTACCTTATTGTTAGCTATGCAAGTAAAGACAGCGTGTCACTTGATGTTGGCTTTTATTATATGGCTAATGCCATGGGCAGGTTACTGGGTACGGTATTGTCTGGTTGGGTTTATCAGCAATACGGGTTAGTGGCCTGTTTATGGGTTTCATCACTTTTTGTACTTATAGCAGCGTTGATTTCTTCTCAACTACCTAATACGCATGAGCACAAAGGCTTGAGCTAATTATCGTAATGTATAAAGAAGCCACAGAACATTATTGAATGTTTGTGGCTAATGTAATGCAACTATCGTTTTGTTTAGATTAATTTAACGATGTGCTACCACGACTTGTTGTTGCGTACCTAAGCCTTCAATACCTAATGAAATCTTATCGCCCACATTCAAATATAAAGGGGGGGTTTGCCCTAAACCTACGCCAGGAGGCGTGCCTGTTGAAATAACATCACCAGGTTGTAAGCTCATAAACTGGCTTAAATAACTCACAATATAGGCAGGTTTAAAGACCATTGTTTTGCTATTACCATTTTGGAAGGTTTTGCCATTGACTTCTAACCACATAGATAAGTTATTTGGGTCTTTCACTTCATCACTGGTAACTAACCAAGGTCCTATTGGGCCAAAGGTATCACAGCCTTTACCTTTGTCCCACTGACTCCCTTTTTCGAGTTGAAAAGTACGCTCAGACACGTCGTTACACACGCAATAACCTGCAATGTAGTCAAGAGCATCTTTTTCATCAACATAGGAAGCATGTTTGCCAATCACAATTGCTAGCTCTACCTCCCAGTCTAATTTATCACTATTTCTAGGTTTAATAATATCGTCATTAGGCCCTGAAATAGCACTGGTTGCTTTGGTGAAAACTTCAGGCTCGGCTGGAATTGTCATCCCTGATTCTGCAGCATGGTCAGCATAATTAAGCCCAATACAAAGAAACTTTCCTACTTTGCCAACACAAGCGCCCAAGCGAGGAGCACCATCGACAATAGGCAAGGCCGTTATATCAAGGGCTTGTAGTTTTGCTAAATTCGTTGCCGACAAGGTCTCGCCATCAATATCTGAAACCACAGCACTTAAACAACGTATGTTGCCATCGTCGTCCATCAAGCCTGGTTTTTCTTGCCCTAAAGGGCCATATCTCAGTAATTTCATTGTTAAATCTCTTATAGGGTATGTTGATTAATTGTTTAGCGTGACAAAACCGCCGTCGATAGGGAAGTTACTGCCGGTAATAAAAGCGGCATCGTCAGAGCATAAATAGTTGACCATGGCAGCAATTTCATCTGGTGTTCCCATGCGGCCTATTGGCTGGCTTTTTGATAGCTTTTCAAACATTTCTGCCTTGTTGTCTGGGTAGTTTTTATCTAAAAAGTTATCGACAAAAGGTGTGTGCACTCGACCAGGTGAAATGCAGTTACTACGAATTCCGTGGTCAAGATAGTCTCTAGCGATAGAGTAGGTCATGGTGAGTACCGCGCCTTTTGTCATTGAATAAGCAAATCTGTCTGAAATACCAACGGAGGCCGCAATGGAAGCCATATTGATAATAACGCCACTTTTTTGTGCCTTCATCGATTCAATAACCGCTGAAATACAGTTATACACGCCTTTAACATTCACGTTATATAAACGGTCTAAGTCAGCTTCTTGCACTTGTTCAATATTACCAATGTGAGCAATGCCGGCATTATTGACCAAAATATCAATGGTGTGTTTTTCTGTAATGGTTTTAAATAAAGCAATAATTTGTGCATTGTTCGAGACGTCAGCAGCATAAGCGTGAGCACGGCCATTTTGTTCAATAACCAAGTCAACGGTTTCTTGTGCGGCTGCTAAGTCTAAATCTAACACGAGTGTTTTGATATTGTTTTTAGCCAAGCGCAAACAAATACTTCTACCAATACCACTGCCGCCGCCAGTGACTAGCGCAACCTTCATTTTATTTTCCTCTGTCATCTTGTTTCCTATTTTATTCATTTTTTTATAGAGACGTTATAAAAAGCACGGGCGTTATTTGCCCAGATATTTTGCTGCTCTGTTAACGAGTAATCTTTTAATATTGCGGCTGTTAGCGCAACCCAGGTGTCATAGTCACCCTTAAGTTTTAGCACCGGCCAATCACTGCCCCACATGATTCTTGTACTGCCAAAAACTGACATAATATGCGCGAAATACGGGGCGATTTGTGCGGCATTAACCTTGTTCGAAGCTTCTGTGATTAAGCCAGAAAGCTTAATTGACACATTCTTAAGCGCTGTAAACTGACTGATTTCCTGCTGCCAAAAAACAGAGGGTGGGTTGTCTATGTGCGGTTTAGCACAGTGATTAATCACGATTTTTAATTGGGGATACTTGCTAGCTAACCAGTGTAGCGTTGTTAAATGCTGCTCTCGCACCAAGGCGTCAAAGGTGAATGAGTTCGCCGCTAAGTAATTGAAGACGGGCTCAAGCTGAGCACTTAAGAGCCAATCAATATCATCCATGTCTTGCAACATAGGACGAATACCTTTGAAATAGGGGTTTTTTGCAAACGTATTCAGGGTGGATAAAGCCGCTTCGCTTTCTAGGTTAACCCAGCCAACGACCCCAGCTACAAAATCCGTTTCCGCTGCTAATGCTAATAAAAACAATGTCTCAGCCTCAGTGGCAGAGGCTTGCACTAAAATAGTGTCACTGACTTGATTGCGCAGAATTTCTTGCGCTAAACAATCAGGTAAATAATCTTTGTAGAGTAATTCAATGTCAGGCGTTAACCAGTCGTAAAATCCATGTGATAACGCCCAAAAATGTTGATGACTGTCTACTTTTACCATCATTTTGTTTGCGGCCGCGGCGTTTGAACTATTCTTTTGTTGCCCCACTTTAGACCTCTCCACTATGAGGTAAAGGTGCTTCATGGTGTATCAACCCATTATCTTTCAAGGTCTGCCAAAATGCTTGTGGAATCTTTTCAGTGAACAAGGCCATTGTTTGATGCACGCGTTTTTCACTTCCTAAACCGGGAATAACAGAAGCAACAGTAGGATGCCCTAACGGAAACTGTAATGCCGCAGCGGCTAAGGTCACATTAAAATCAGCACAAACGGCTTCAATTTTTGCCACTTTTTCAATTATGCTTGGTGGCGCGGGTTCATAGTTATAATAGGGTACCTGCTTTCCTTTAACGCCTGTCGCTAAAATACCTGAGTTATAAGGGCCGCCTAAAATAATCGAGGCACCGTGTGCTGCACAGCGAGGTAAAAATGTCTCTAGTGGGGCTTGCTCTAATAGCGAATAGCGACCGGCCAATAAAAAACAATCGAATTGGCCAATATCCATCACCCGTTCACAAATTTCAGATTCATTAACACCTAAGCCAACCGCTTTTATTTGTCCTGAAGCACGAAGTTCATTAAGGGCTTTATAGCCACCCGACTTTAGTTGTTCAAAGTAATGTTGATCTTGTTCGCCGTGTGTATCGACGCCCAGATCATGTACGAGTAAAATGTCTATTTCTGCTAAACCTAAACGTTGTTGGCTATCTTCAAATGAGCGCATTATGCCGTCGTAGCTATAATCATAATGTGCATCAAACGGCATTGGCGTAAGAAAACCATGACGTAATTGATGAATATCAGCTTTTACATCAGGCGTTAGTATTCGGCCTGCCTTTGTTGATAACACATAGTCATTTTTAGCTAAGGGTCTAAGCGCATCGCCCACGCGACGTTCACTTAATCCTGCACCATAACGTGGGGCGGTATCAAATAAATTCATGCCTACATTAATAGCGGCAGCTAATGCTGCTTGTGCTTCACTGTCTGATACGGCTTGATAAAGGTTGCCCATAGAGGCAGCACCAAAACCTAAAGTTGAGACTTGTAGTGTGGTGTTTCCTATTTGACGATGTGAAAAGTGTGTAGTCATAATTACTTACTTTTATTTAGAATGCGTTGTTGCATTGTGTTATTTTTTATACGCTTATTTATACCAAGTACAGTATTCTTAATCTTTTATCTTAGGCAAGACGGGCCCATAACATTAATTTGTTTGGTTGAATCTACATCATCGAACCTTTTATAGGTTAAAATAAACTCTTTGTGGCCTAATTCTTCTGATTTTGTTTTAGCGCCATTGGCTACATCAATCACACAATCAAAAATTGTTTTGCCTACCCCATCTACGGTGTCTTTACCTTCAATAATACTGCCGGCATTAACATCCATATCATCACTTAAATTTCTATAAGTTTGTGGGTTTGCACAAACTTTAATCACTGGAGAAATAGCTGAGCCAACAACAGATCCTCGACCGGTCGTAAAGAGGATAATTAATGCACCTGAAGCGATCATTTCAACGATTTCTGCGTTATCAGAGATGTTTGGAAAACCAAACATAGGCTCACCATCTGGCACAACATCCATTAAGAATAAGCCTTTCTTATGGGGGAACTCTCCAGGTTTAATAATCCCGTTAATTTCTGATGAGCCAGACTTAGCATAGGCACCCATAGATTTTTCTTCCTGGGTAGTTAACCCGCCTTCAGCATTGCCTGGTGCAAAACTACCGTAGCCCATTTTAGTGTAATATTTTTCAGCTTTTTCTACACAAGTAACTAAGGCCTGCCCCAATTCGGGTGACTCAGCTCTATCGGCCATGATGTGTTCACAGCCAATTAACTCGCCCGTTTCTTCGAATATACAGGTGGCATTGCCATCGAGTAATATATCAAAACAAGCGCCTACTGCGGGGTTAGCACTAATACCGCTTGTACCGTCAGAGCCTCCACAGATAGTACCAATAACTAAATCCGATATGAGAAGCTCAGCACGCGCAACATTAGCAATACTTGCTAAAATAGATCTCGCTTTTTCAATCCCTAAATCAATCGTTGTTTTTGTACCACCACATTGTTGAATAACTAATGTTTCAACGGGACGATTGCTACTTTTAATTGTTTGTTCAAGTTGCTCACGGTTAAACCCTTCACAGCCAAGTGAAACAATAACTACGCCGCCCACATTGGGGTGAGTGCAAAGTTTTTCCATCATTTGTAATGAGTAATCATTAGGATAACAACCGGGAAAACCAATTAGCTGTACATCATCATGGTCTATCTTAGAAACAATTTTTTTAGCAACATGGTGAGCACATTCAACTAAATAAACGACGACTACCGTATTTCTAATACCTTTACGGCCATCGGATCTTAAAAAGCCTTTCATGTTATTCTCCAACTGTTGATTGTCTGGTATGACTAGGAATGTAATCACTTTTCATATTATGTAAATGAACATGACTGCCTATGGTTATATCAACTGTTGCTGACCCTATAGGTACCCCATACCGCATAATGCTTTCTCCTTTAGCTATATTATGACAGGCAACCTTATGGCCAACTTCTATGTTGTTTTCAAGCTTAAGCGCTATGTTAGTTAACTTTACCCATTCACCAGCATTAGCTGTTTGACAGCAAACCAGGACGTTATCTGCTTTATTTAATAATACAAATTTTCTGTCTATCATTTTATTCTCTAATACATATATAGGTAATTTTATATATAAAATTACTGTTTGTATGTGAAACTTAATGCTTGCGCATATATAAGTCAATACTTTTTTAAATTTAACCGTTTTTAGGGTGGTTTAATTGGTTCGCTCATCAGAATCGTTAATGGTTTACACTTTTTAATTTATAAGTTGTTGATTTTTAGTTGTTAAATTAAATAGCTCTTTTAAGTGTAAAAATAAATTGCATATATAAAATTATTATGTAAATCTAAGTTTGCTTTGTATATAAAAAATAATTCTAAATATAAAAGCAAAAAACCTTCCAAAAAGAGAAGGTTAATTTAATTATTATTAGGAGAGTAAAGTGAATAATTCAACAGGCTTAAATAGCTTTGTGCAGACTAAAGCAACGAAACTCGTCAACATAGCGATAAAAGGTATGGCGGTAACCGCTCTTAGTATGCCCCTTATACATACGGTTAATGCTGAAGAAGTTGAAAATAATGCTAAAAAATCAATTGAAGTTATCGAAGTAATAAATTAAAAGTAAGCAATAAACAACAAGTAGATTGTAATTTATTTAACGAATGAAAAGTAAAGAGTAATGTTTATGACCGAGCAAGTGAACTCAGGTGTCTCCTTAGAAAAGAGTGTTCCAATTATATCGAAAAAAATGGTCATTCCTTTTATAATGGTTGCTATTTTATTTCCCCTATGGGGCTTTGCCAATGATGTAACTAATCCGTTAGTAAAGGCATTTAAAGATATTTTTTTAATTTCTAATGTACAAAGTAGTATGGTGCAATTTGCCTTTTACTTAGGTTATGGAATTATGGCTATTCCGGCAGCTATTTTTATTAGAAGTTTTACATATAAAGCGGGTATTTTATTAGGTTTGCTCCTGTATGCCATTGGGGCAATTTTATTTATACCGGCCAGCATTACAATGGAGTTTAATTTTTTCTTAGCTGCACTTTGTATTATTACGTGTGGCTTGGCATTACTGGAAACAACGGCGAATCCCTATATTTTATCCATGGGGCATAAAAGCACGGCAACCCAACGGTTAAACTTAGCACAAGCCTTTAACCCCATTGGCTCACTAACAGGGATGTTTGTTGCCTCTACTTATATACTTAACAAGCTTCAAGTGGAAGAATTCCGCTCTGCTGAAATGCAAGCTAATCCTGAATATGCAGAAATGCTACCTTCAGTTGTTGATGGTAAATTAACGTCGGCCTTACAAAACTTTTCTGTTACAAATCCCATCGAACACCAAGCAATGCAAGCAGCAGACTTAGTGACAGTGAGAGGTCCTTACGTAGCTATAGCAATAATAGTGACTTTATTATTACTGTGGTTTTTACTTACCAAACTACCCAACACCATGTCTCACGGCAACTCGCTTACCAAAAAAGAGTTAAAAGACACTTTTAAACGCTTATTTGCTAATAAACAATACCTTGAAGGTGTTATAGCTCAGGCATTTTATGTAGGCGCACAAATTATGTGTTGGACTTTTATTATTCACTATGGGATGACAGTTGTTGGGCTAACGGCTTCAGAGGCTCAAAACTATAACATTATAGCCATGGCTATATTTTTATTAAACCGCTTTATTTGTACGTTTATGTTGAGTTATATCAAGGCTGGAAAAATGTTAATGCTACTGTCTTGCGGCGCTGTATTTTTTACTCTAGGTGCTATCATGCTTGATGGTTTAATTGGTCTTTATAGTTTAATTGGTATTTCTGCGTGTATGTCGCTTATGTTTCCAACCATTTATGGTATTGCACTAGAAGGGATGGGAGATGATGCAAGTTTAGCGTCGGCGGGGTTAGTTATGGCAATAGTAGGTGGTGCTTTAATGCCACCATTACAAGCATATTTGATTGACTTGCCACCGATGATTTCATCTCTATCTTCAGTTCAAACCTCATTTGTAATGCCCTTAATATGCTTCTTAGTTATTGCTATATACGGTTATAGAGTTAATTTTATTCATCACCCCATAAGAAAAAGGACGAGTTAAAATGCAATATTGTCTAACATTAACATTAAATGATGATCCGGAATTAATTAGCTTATATGAGGCATATCACAAGAAAGGGCAGGTATGGCCAGAAGTAATATCGAGTATTAAAGCTTCTGGAATTGAGAATATGTCTATCTACCGGTTAAATACATGCTTAATTATGGTATTGGAGGTAAATGAATCTTTTGACTTTAAGGCTAAAGCTAGAAGTGATAAAAAAAATGCCAAAGTACAAGAGTGGGAGCAGTTAATGGAAAAGTTTCAAAAAGTTGAAGGTAGTAACAACACGCAAGAGAAGTGGCAATTAATGGATGAAATATTTTCTTTAAACGAGCATTAAATAAAGTCCTAACCTGCATAACGCTTGTGATAGCAGAGTTAATAATGGCGGTGTGACTTTAAGCCATTAACATCGTGTTAGGAGTACAATTATGCTTTTCAAAGGGACTGTTTAAGGTATACTTTTATGGATTACGTTCAATATTATTATCTTTAAAAAAGTTTACTTCTGGTAGGACATCATTGACATGACTGAAAAAACCACAAAAAAACATTACTCGGCACCTGCGCTTGAAAAAGGGCTAGATTTACTGGAGCTATTGTCTAGTGAAGTGGACGGTCTAAATATTACCGATATTACTAGAAGGCTAAATAAGTCAGTGGGTGAGTTGTTTAGGATGTTAGCTGTGTTAGAACAACGAGGGTATATTGAAACCTCAAAAGATAATGACAAATATAGACTAACGTTAAAGATGTTTGGTTTAGCCAATAGGTTTCCACCGATAAAAAGGCTAACTTCATTAGCTAACCCACTAATGCACCGCTTGTCATACACTATAGAGCAGTCTTGTCATTTGGTGATCTATTATGAAGGGAAGGGACATGTTGTTGTTCAGCAAGACTCCCCATCTGCCCGTATTTTTAGTGTTAGATTAGGTGCGGAAGCGCCACTCATGAATACTTGTTCAGGTCACTTGTTATTAGCATTTTCAGATGCGGAAAAAAGAGAGTTGATGCTTAAAAGAATACCAAGAAGTCATTCAAAACCGAATAAAAAAGCATTCCAGAGTATTCTTAATAATATAGTTACACAAGGGTATGAAAGCCTTGTGAGCGCACAAGCGCATGGTGTTAAGGATATTGGTTACCCTGTGTTTGATGATACCGGCCAAATTGCAGCCGCGTTAGTGGTGCCATTTATTGGTTTTTTAGATGGTTCACATTCTGTGGATACTGATTTCGTCCATAACAATATTAAATCTACCGCGGATGAAATGTCTCGTTTGTTAGGTTTTGAGGTGTAAGTTATTCTGGAGCCAATTTGATTGACGCTGAATGCTATACTAATTCTGGGGCAATAAAGAATAGAATGCTTATAAAAAAAGCTCAAGCTATTATAGCTTGAGCTTAAGATGGGTGGCCCAAAGGGGCTTGAGCCATGCGCTTTACGTTATAACTAACTTGGTTTACCTACCTAATTGATGCTACTTTATGTTATTAGGTTTTTCTACGAGCATTTTCTTTGTTATTACAGCTTTATCACTGAATAAAGGAGCACAATACTCATGTTCAGTATATTGGCACAAACTTTTATATTAGTGCGAGTGCTGCCCCTGTTGATTAAGTGTAGTGTAAAAAATGCGGAATGCGAATTTTTTATATAACACAAAGCTAATCGTGTATCTGCGGTGCATATAGTATACGACTGGTTAGCACAACTTAACCCGCTGATGCTTCAATTAACGCCATACTCTCGTCAGCAAAACCAACCCCAGCTTCAGTATAAAAGTTGAATACTTTATCAATACCTAGTGCTTCTAATTCATTGCGCTCATCGTCATAACGTGCAATAGCGGCTATCTTTCCTTTGTACCCAGCGGTTCTTAATTGCGTACATACACTGACACTGTCAATAACATTAGGTAAGGCAAGTAGCACAAGTTGTAGTTTTGTTAGATTAATACGTTCCCAGAAAAAAGCATCTTCCGCATCACCATTATAAACTTGTAAGCCTTGTTTTTTTAATGTTTCACTTTTTTCTGGGTCAGCCTCTAATCCCCAAACGTGTTTGCTACTATGCTCAGAGATTGCTTGATAAGCCCCCATACCAACACGGCCCATACCTATAATAACAATAGGAGCTTCTTCAGGTTGAGAAAAAGAATCTTCTGCTAAATATTCTTTACGCTCAAATTTATGAAAAAAGGCTTTGTGCTTACTAAAAAAGGTATGAGCATGGGGATAAAGGATATTAGTGATAATAAATGACATAGAAACAGCTAAGGCTAAAATCACTAACCAAACACTACTTAACCAGTTATTTGAAACGCTGATGGTCGCAACAATTAAACCAAACTCACTAAAGTTACTCAGTGCCAAAGCCGATAAATAGGACGTTCGACAACGAACTTTAAAAAGACTGAGCAAACCAAAAAACAAAATAAACTTTAATGGGATAATTAACACGAGCATAACTGCTAAGCCAAGCATTTCTAACGTGGGAATGGCACTGAACCCTATTGATAAAAAGAAACCTATTAAAAACATGTCTTTAAAACTTAACAGTGATTTGTTTATTTCAGTTGCTTTCATATGTGATGACAGAAATATACCAACTAACAAGGCGCCTAGGTCGCCTTTTATATTAACTAATTCAAATAACTCGTAACTACCCAAAGCAATAAAAAAACCGGTCAGCGGTAGTAATTCGCCATGGCCAACATGGTCAACAACTTTGTTAATAATAGGCTTAATAAAAAACATCAACAGTAAGGCTAATGCCCACACAGAGGGGGTTTTGCCAGTGGCAACAACTAAGAAAATAACGGCAACAATATCTTGTATAACTAGAATGCCTACGGCTAACTTGCCATGGCGAGTACGCATTTCACCATTTTCTTCTAATAGCTTTATAACGCACACAGTACTACTAAAGCTTAAAGCAAAAACAATCAGTGTTGCTGTTAATATATCTAAATTAGAAAAATAACCAATCGCTGAGATAGTAAATAACTTAATAATAACAACAGCAGCTACTAGCCAAAGTAGGGTGTGTAAAGAGCTGGCTAACCAAATTTCATTCTTAAATAAACTCTTAATATTAAGCTTTAAGCCAATGGTAAATAGCATTAAAGTAATACCTAGGTTACTTAGAATGGTTAGGCTGTCATCTGCCTGATAGCCCATAAAGTTTAAAATAAAGCCGGCGATTAAGTAGCCAATTGAAGGAGGAAGAGAAAAGGTTTTTACTGCTAAACCACAGATAAAAGCGAAAAAAATCCAGATAAAGTCCATAGGTAGCTCTAATTAAGTTGTTTGCTGGTAATGATATACTGATAAAAATGCAGACTTATGATCATACTTATATGAGTCGGTTTGAAAAAGTTTACTTGTTGATATCTTATAATATTTACAATAACAATTTACAGTGGTTCAGGGGAAAATATTACCTAATTATACTAGAAAGCTTATTGTCGTAGCCATTTATTTATTTCTAAATACATAAAATCTCTAATCAGTGGCTGTGCTTTAGCGTTTGGGTGCAAATTATCGTTTAACATTAGGCTTGGGTCAGTAGCAACTTCTATCATAAAGTAGGGCATCAAATAAGCACCAGTTGCTTTTGCTACTTTGTGATAGCTATTGGTAAATAAGCTGGTGTATCTTACGCCTAAGTTTGGCGGGATTTGAATTTCCATTAACGCTACTTTAGCACCTTGCGCTTGGCTTTTAGTGATTAACTCGGTTAAATGCTTTTGTAGCAGTTTTACTGGGAAGCCCCTTATACCGTCATTGCCACCCAATTCAATTAATACATGGCTTGGTTTGTGGGTGTTAAGCCAGGCATCTATTTTTAGTAAGGCGTTGTCGGTTGTTTGGCCGCTAATTGCAGTGTTAATAATGCTAATATCGTGGTTATTTTCATCTAGTTTATTTTGTAACAAATAAACCCAAGCTTGGGCTTGCTCTATGCCATAGCCTGCGCTTAAGCTGTCACCAATAAGTAATATTTTATCTTTAGCAATCGTTGTAAATGACAAACATGTTAACATTATAACAACAACGGAATTTAGGAAAAAACGAGTCATGCCAGTACTTTCTCAATCAAATGTTATTCAGGTATCAGGGTTAAGTAAACATGTTAGCACGCTAGAAGGAAGCCTAACCATCCTTAACGATATTAATTTTTCTGTTAAGTCGGGTGAGTCAGTTGCTATTGTTGGTGCTTCGGGGTCAGGTAAGTCTACCTTACTTAGTTTGTTGGCTGGACTCGATGTGGCAAGTGAAGGAGATATTCACTTAGACGGTGAAGCATTAAGTACCCTTGATGAAGAAGCGCGAGCGCGGGTCAGAGCTGAAAAAATTGGTTTTGTTTTTCAATCGTTTATGTTAGTTCAAAGTCTTACTGCGCTTGAAAATGTTATGCTACCTGCCGAACTAGCAGGAGAGAAAAAAGCTAAAGAAGAAGCGTTAACATTATTAGAAAAAGTTGGCTTATCACATAGGCTAGAACATTACCCATCTCAATTGTCAGGGGGGGAGCAGCAGCGCGTTGCCATTGCTCGGGCATTTATCGGCTCACCTAAAATACTCTTTGCTGATGAGCCTTCAGCCAACCTTGATAGTAAAAATGGCCATTTAATTGAAGCCTTATTGTTTGACTTAAATAAACAAAACGGCACCACCTTAATATTGGTAACCCATGACGAACAGCTAGCTAAGAAATGTCAGCGTATTCTTCATATTGAAGGGGGAGAGCTTGAAAAAATTAGTGAAGGGGTAGCAAGTGAAGGGGTAACAAGTAATGTGGGCTAAGTTAGCGTTAAAACTATTTGTTCGTGAATTTCGCCGTGGTGAGCTCACTATTATTTTTGCGGCAATTGCACTAGCGGTGTTAACGATTTTTAGTTTGTCATCTATCACAGAGCGCATTGGCTTAAATATTGAGCAAAAAAGCAGTGACTTTATAGCCGGGGATAGGCGGTTATCAAGTAATCATGGTTTTGAGCCTGAAATACTCAGTCAGGCTAAAGCGCAGGGGCTTGATACCGCACAAATGTTATTTTTTGACTCTATGTTATTTGCTAATGACGAGTTAGTGTTAGGCGCGGTTAAGGCAACAACAGCTTCGTATCCGCTGCGAGGCAAAATCACCATTAAAGATAGTTTAAATGGCGCACCTTATACTGTTGGAACAGGGCCCAACAAAGGTGCTGTTTGGCTGAGTGAAGCTTTATTCTATCCGCTTAAAGTCAAGGTGGGGGATACGGTTGAATTAGGGGCAGGCAACTTTTTAATTAGCAAAATATTGGTATCAGAGCCAGATGCCCCCTTTTTTTCGTTGTCAGGTAATAAGCGTGTATTGTTAAATTATGACGATATCGCCACCACAAAAGCAGTACAGGCAGGTAGCCGAGTTTTTCATCGTCTACTTTTTGCAGGTTCAGAGCAAAATTTAGCAGCTTTTTATACTTGGTTAAAACCACAGCTTAAAAGTAATCAAACTTGGGAAGGGATAAAAGACAAACAATCCCCGTTGGGTAATAATTTAGATCGGGCTGAGCGTTTTTTACTGTTGGCGGGTTTATTTGGCATAATGTTAGCGGCGGTGGCTATGGCTGTTTCAGCAAAACGCTATTGCGAACGCCAATATGACCCGGTCGCTATGATGAAAACCTTAGGAGGCAGTCGTAAAACCATACGAAATATATTTTTGCTACACCTTAGCTTGGTAACCGTGTTTTCTATTGTAGCGGGCTTGGCCGTTGGTTTTATTTTGCAGAGCATTGGCGCTAGCTATTTAGCACAAGTCATGGCGACAGAGTTACCAGAATCAGGTTTTAGACCTTGGTTTTTAGCGATTTTTATTGGCATTATTTGCGCGCTAATGTTTTCACTTAAACCCTTGTTAGACCTTTTTGACATTCCACCACTTCGGGTGTTGCGCCGTAATTTAGGTGACACCCTAGCGTTAAGTCGTGTTCATGTCGCTTTATCGCTTATTACCATTTTTGCCTTAATGTGGTTATTTAGTGGCGAAATTAAGACAACCTTACTTTTATTTGGCTCAACCTTATTGGTGATCGTTATTTTATTCGCCATTTCAAGGTTGTTTTTTTCAGCAGGACGTCGTTTAGGGCTAAGGCCTGGAACTAGTTGGTCGTTAGCGATTGCTACCTTGCAAAAAAGAGCCAACGCTAATGCGATCCAATTAATAAGTTTCGCTTTGGCTATTAAATTAATGCTGTTTTTAGTTGTGTTACAAAATGACATGATTTCAGACTGGCAAATGCAAATACCTGATGATGCACCCAATATGTTCATCATTAATATTGGCGAACAAGAAGTTGAACCTATCACGCAGTTTTTTCAAGAAAAAGGTATTCCACATGAAGCATTTTATCCTGTATTTAGAGGACGAGTTGACGCGGTAAATGGTGAGGAATATGCAAGGAGAGTATCAAAACAAGAAGGCGAAGAAAGAGACAACGATGCACGCAGAGGTGCAAGGAGAGAGCCAAATTTAACCTGGTTAAGCGATTTACCAGACGGTAATGAAATAACACAAGGGCAATGGTTTAGTGCAGATATTAATAGTACAGATGAACTAGAAGTATCAGTTTTTGAAGGATGGAAAGACGCCCTAGGCTTGAAGCTAGGAGATACATTGACACTATTAGTGAATGAGCAAAAATTTAAGGCTAAAGTAACCAGCTTTAGAAGTGTTAATTGGGGAAATATTAAGCCTAACTTTTTTATGATCCTCAGCCCTAACATGGCAGGGAAAGTGCCTGTTACCTATTTTAGTGCTGCGCAATTACAAAATAGCGATACTAAAGATATGAGTGGCTTACTCCAGCGCTATCCAACAATTAGTATGATAGACATTAAATCACGTATCGAGCAAGCACAGTCAATTATCTCTCAAGTGACACTGGCAATAGGCTTTGTACTCTCTATTGTATTAATTAGTGGCGCATTAGTGCTTATTTCGCAAGTACAAGCTAGTTTATCTGAGCGTTTACAAGAAGTGGTTATCTTACGTACATTAGGTGCCAAAAGGCGCTTAATTAAGTTAGCAACACTGTATGAGTTTTTATTACTGGGGGCAATTTCTGGTTTAGTTGCTGCGATAGTGTCTGATATTACGCTCTTAATAATTCAGCAGCAGATCTTTAACCTTGAAGGCCGACTACATCCCTATATTTGGTTACTAGGGCCAGCAAGTGGCGCTATTTTTGTGGCAAGCATTGGTTACCTCATGGTTGCCCAAACAATGCGTCAAAACACGCAGGCTCTACTGAGGAAGCTGGGTTAGTGGGCGACAAGTTACGAGTTGAGTAACTATGGCGCACGACTTAAAATAAAAATTACCCAATAGATATAAAAATAATTGTATTTAGGTGGTAGAGTTTAACGACAAGTGTTAAAGCATACTCGTTTAACGGTCAATAACAGTAACAATAAGAATTTTAATTTATGATTTTACCAGCTAAAAACGATTCAATGGTTAAAGGTTTTGTGACGGTGGCAGCAATATTTATTATTTTTGCCGGAATAAAAGTGGCAGCAAATATTGTGGTTCCTTTTTTATTATCGTTATTTATTGCCATTATTTTTAACCCATTAGTAACCAAAGCAAGTGACTATAAAATACCCAAAGCAATTTCGGTGATTTTAGTGATTGGTATTTTTGTTATTATTGCGTTGTCGTTAGCGGGGTTAGTTGGCCAATCATTAAATGAACTATCCGGTCTAATTCCTCAATATAGAGCGCAATTACAAGAGCAGTTTACCTGGTTAGTGGCTTTTTTATCCCGCTATAATATTCAAATATCCTCGGCTATATTGTTTGAATATTTTGACCCTTCTGCAGCCATGGGCATGGCGGCGAATATGCTTAGCGGCTTTGGCTCTGTCATGGCTAACCTGTTCTTAATTATCCTTACGGTTGTTTTCATGTTATTTGAAGCATCGTCATTCCCACTTAAGTTACATTTTGCTTTAGACGACCCAGAAATGCGCTTAAAGCAAATTGAACGATTTTTGGCGTCAGTGAACCATTATATTGCTATAAAAACTATGGTTAGTATTGCTACTGGTATCATTGTGTCGCTAATGCTATGGGCTTTTGGTTTAGATTTTTATCTATTATGGGGGGTTTTTGCTTTCTTACTTAATTACATCCCTAATATCGGCTCTATTATTGCCGCAGTACCTGCGGTGACTTTAGCCGCCTTACAATTGGGGTTGGCTGAAGCTGGCTTTATTGGTTTAGGTTATATTGCTATTAATATGGTAATGGGAAATATGGTTGAACCAAGGTATTTAGGTAAAGGTTTAGGTTTATCAACCTTGGTGGTTTTTTTATCTTTAATCTTTTGGGGATGGTTACTAGGTACGGTAGGTATGTTACTCAGTGTCCCGTTAACGATGATTTTAAAAATAGGCCTAGAGAGCTCGTTAGAAGGGCGCTGGTTAGCTATTTTGTTAAGCGATGAAGACAGCGTAACACAAGAAGTTAAACAGCTTGAACAAACCGAGCCTGTGTCAGGTAACTAAGGGGTATTGCTAAGCTGAGCAATACGGTTTTTTGTTACTAAGATAAAACACTTTTTATAGGTCATTTTAGACGTTTTTTCTGGTGAAACTGAAAAGTACTGCCAGCGACACTCATTTTCCCGAAAGGTAATAAAATTATTTTGCGCACGTTTAAACAGCGTTAAAGCCGAAGTACGGCTAGTATGAGAGGTGCTTTCCTCTAAGTTTAAAATATGACTATTTACCCAAATTTGTAGTTCATCATTAACAATCGCTTTGACACTATCAAAACAACGAGATTGCTGTTCAGTGGCGGGCACCATTTTTTCACAATCTTCTAATGTTACCTGTGCATGCGCGGGCACTAAAAACAAATAGGGCATAAGTGTTAACACGGCTAAAACTACTGTAATTTTTGTCATTTTCGTAATGTTGTTAATTATAGGTAATCTACTTAAGGCCAATAACAGATGTCGCTCGTTAACAGCCTTTTGGTGGTAATAATCAAGCATGGCTCATCTGAACAATGAAGAATAGCTCAATGTTTGCTGCCTAATTTTTAAGTAGGCAATACTTTTTTATATGGTTTTACCGTTACTTTCTCATAAACGCCTGCAGCAATATAAGGGTCGGCATTCGCCCATGCTTGCGCTTGTGCTAAATTACTGAACTCGGCAATAATTAAAGAGCCAGTAAAACCAGCCTCGCCGGGTTCGTTGCTGTCAATGGCTGGGCAGGGGCCTGCAACTAATAAGCGACCTTCATCTTGCAGCGCACGTAAGCGAGCTAAATGAAGGTCTCTAACAGAGAGTCTTTTTGCTAAACTGTTGACAACATCTTCACTGTAAATTAAATAAAACATGTGTTTTCCTATATTTTGTTGTTATCTTTACTATTTATGAGGCTTACTTATTACGCATGACGTGTTTGAAACACTGTTTGTTGCTCCGCCGTTAATGTCATCCCTGTTCTACCCCTAGCACTGGTTTAAAAGCAATACACCAGTTAAGCCCGCCGTACACAAAATATAGCCTAAGCAAGCTTACTGTAAGCCAATAGGCTAAGTCGTGTTTAAGCAGAAAAAATGGCTTGCAATGAGAAAATATCAAGAGGTCAAGTTTAACTAAAGTTAATATAATTTAAAAGATAAAAGCTTGTAGCGCAGGAGAAAAAACAATTTATTGTGTTAATAGCTAGTTTTTCAATGATCCTTGTCAACGATGGCGCGATCTGAGTTTGTACTTTGCTTACCGCTAGGGTATTTTACTCTCAAGAAATTTTTACCGAGTTTAATAATCACTATGTCTACAAATGAGTTTTTTTACCAAGAACAAAGCAATGAAGTCACCTTATTTACCCATGCCTTTGAACACCAGTTACCTGTTTTAATTAAGGGGCCAACGGGCTGTGGTAAAACACGTTTTGTTGCGCATATGGCTAATAAATTAAATAAACCATTATACACAGTGGCTTGTCATGATGATTTAACCGCAGCAGACTTGGTAGGCCGGCATTTAATTGGCCCGCAAGGTACCTATTGGCAAGATGGTCCATTAACGAGAGCAGTAAGAGAAGGGGGAATTTGTTACTTAGATGAAGTGGTTGAAGCGCGCAAAGATACCACGGTTGTTCTGCACCCACTTGCTGATGACAGACGTGTATTACCGCTTGAAAGAACGGGGGAGTTACTTGAAGCAGCACCCGGCTTTATGCTGGTTGTTTCATATAACCCAGGTTATCAAAACTTGTTAAAAGGAATGAAACCTAGTACCAAGCAACGCTTTGTTGCCTTACGTTTTGATTACCCTAGTGCAGAAGTAGAGCAACAAATACTCATAAAAGAGACAGGTGTTGATGCACATTTAGCCTTTAAATTAGTTGAGCTAGCAGGAGCGTTAAGAAAGCTAGAGCAAAATGACTTAGATGAAGTGGCTTCAACACGTTTATTAATTTATGCAGCCCGAATGATAAGTACTGGCATGAATGTTTTAGATGTGTGCCGGTGTTGTTTAGCTGAGCCATTATCTGACGACCCTCAAACAGTGAAGGCCTTGATGGATGTCGCTAAAGTATATTTTGATGAGTAAGCTAATAATTTTACTGTAATCCCAATGAAGTAACCTAAGGTCACCCTTGTAACGCATGGATAATATCACCACTACACCAGTACAAAACAAACAAGCTGAAATAAAACAAACTTCAGATTTAACGAGTCGGTTGCCAGGTGACTTAGCCATGTGGGTATTTATTTTGGCCGAGTTGAGTGTTTTTGCCCTTTTGTTTATTGGTTTTGCTGTTTCAGAGCAACTTAATGCTGATATGTTTAGCCAAAGTAAGAGCAAAGTACATCAAATGTCGGGCTTGATTAATACCCTAACCCTCATTACCAGTAGCTACTTTGTCGCGCTAGCGTTGAATAAAATGCATCGGGGTGATGGTAAGCAGGCGGCAAAATTGTTGGTGGTGGCTAAACTTGTTGCTTGTTTATATATAGTGGTAAAAATGATGGAATATTCATCGTTATTTCAGCAGGGTATAGATATTGAAACTAATACTTTTTTTACACTCTACTTTTTGATCACCGCCTTTCACTTAATGCATGTATTGTTAGGTATGGTTATTCTTGCTGCGGTTGCCATTAAAGCCGCGAAAAATGAATATAACGAAACCAACATCTCTGGCTTTGAATCAGGTGCCAGTTATTGGCACATGGTTGATTTACTTTGGATTATTTTATTTCCGTTGGTTTATGTAATTTAATTAAATTGGAATCAGCTTCATGGCACAGCTTAATTCAAATAAAAAATTTACCCTCAGTTGGCTTTTATTGCTACTGTTAACAGTAATATCTGCTTATATAGGTTCATTTTTAGCATTGTTGAGTGCACCGAAAGTGGTCTTTATTAGTATAGTGTTATTTATTGTTTTTTTTAAAGGGCAGCAGGTTAGCGATATTTTTATGGAACTAAAAACCGCTCCTAAACGTTGGCGATATGCGTTATTAAGCTATGTGATTATACTCCCTATTGTAATCGGCCTTATTTATTTAGTTTAAGAGAGCATTTGCCACTAGTTATGGTGATCTGGCTTAGTCAAGGGAAGTTAGTTCGCGGGTTTATTGATAAACTAATGGCTAAGGTATATGGTTAACGTGAAGGTAGATGACTAAAGGTTGGCTAACGAATAATAGGGGGAAGCATGAAGTCAAACCAAGAAAACAAACCAGCGATGCTTTTTCAATCATTCTATTTAGCTAACTTAGTATTTCTCCCTATTATTGGCTTTTTATTACTTCTTTATTTTTTAGTTAAAATGCGGATGCAGCGCGGTCAAGCTAAGCGAATCTCCAATTATAATAGAATACATTTGATCAGGGCTGTACAAGTTTCGGCCCTTAGTGGCATTTTATTAGTGGTCATTCCTGCTATTTACATCATGCTTTCTGCCCAATTTGATGTTCCTATGATGGTAACCATCTTTTATTTTTCTGTACTACATACCGGCTTTGTACTTATTGGTATGCTCAATATAGCGCGTGCTATGTCACATAAGCTTCCTGTTTTTTAACGGTGCTAGGTACAGTTTGTTTTTGCAGCGTGCCAAAGTAAGCTATGAAAGTAAGGTAAAACTTTACTCCTTATTGTTTGTGTTTTTATTAGCTCGTAGTTCAATATTCTTGACCCAAATCAGGTATAAAATAATCGCTTTTGATACAATGACATTATTCTTTATTTGTTCAATGGTTTTAGGGTTATGGAAGAGTGGGTTGGTGGTATTTGGCATAAGTATATTACGCGTAAAGCAAGCGCTGAATATGATCATGCTCGTGTCTCATTTGATGAAGTGAATAAATCTGTGGGCATGGTTTTTCGTGCGTTAGGTGGCGATGCGGTAAAGCGGGTAGAAGCCGCGTCAGGGCGAGAATACTTAAGTCGTAAAAGCTTAATTCAAAAAATATCTGGTGACACCCAATTGGTAAGTTTAGCTTGGCAAGACGAAGAAAGTTTACGTCTACCAGAGTCGCTTGCTATTTTTGATGATAAATCATTAAATTATGATCTCTATATTTGGTTAGCGGTATTGGCGTCGCACCACAGTGGCCGCTTTACCCACTGGGCCAAAGACAACCAAACCTTAGTTGTTGACGTGTTAGCAAAGTATCCAGCCCTCGCTAATCGTTATACACGCCTAGCAAAGGCCTTTGTTGCCAGCCGGCCAGAGGCAAACAAACTACCTAAAGCAGAACAGGTAATGGAGCGCGCTATTGTTAAAGCTATTTTAACACCTGGGGCGGTAACTGAGTTTCCCATGGTTAACTTTGCCCCCAAAGCGGTTTATTTATGGCTATACCCGAGCGCGAGTTCAGAAGAAATACTCATGGCTGAATACCTAGACGTTGACGAAAATGAAGTAGAGGAAGAAGAGAAGAAAAAGACGGCAAAAAAATCTGACACCAGCAGAAAGAAAGCCGAACGGGCAGACTCACCGAATGAGCGCGAAGGCATGATGATTTTTCGACTTGAAAGCTTATTTTCTTGGAGTGAATTTTCTAAACTTGATCGCGGTTGTGATGACAGTGATGATGATCAAGACAACTCTAAAACAGTCGAAGATCTTGATAAAATTACCCTAGCCAAAGAACAAGAAAAACAAAGAAGTGCACAAATTAAAATAGATCTTGATTTACCTTCAGCTTCAGAAGACGACATCCCCCTAGGTGAAGGGATAAAATTACCCGAATGGCATTACAAACAGCAAGTGTTGCAAGCTGATCGCTGCTTATTACAACCTATGCTACCTAAAGACGCAAAAGCGGCAAGATTGCCAGTACGACTACAAAAAACATCAAAAATTATACAAGCGCAGTTTGAGCAATTACGCAGTGTTCGTTATTGGCTTAAAGCCCAACCCCAAGGCGAAGAAATCGACTTAAGTGCTTGGTTAGATTTTCATGTGGAAAGCCAAGTCTCAGCGAGTGCTGAAAAAGGTTTATTTAAATCGTTTCGTGGCAATAATCGCGACTTATCTTGCTTATTATTAGCAGATTTATCTATGTCTACTGATGCGCACTTAAACAATGAAAGCCGAGTGATTGACGTAGTACAAGACAGCTTATTACTCTTTGGTGAAGCATTACAATCAGTGGGTGATAACTTTGCCATGTATGGTTTCTCTTCAGTTAAACGACATAATGTTCGCTTTACTCTGCTAAAAAACTTTAATGAAAAGTACAGTGATGAGGTAAGAGGGCGTATACAAGCTATAAGACCGGGTTTTTATACCCGTATGGGGGCTGCCATTCGCCAAGCAACACAGGTGATAAATGAGCAAAAAACCAGTGAGAAGTTACTGCTTATTTTAACTGATGGTAAGCCCAATGATATTGACCATTATGAAGGCCGCTTCGGTATAGAAGACACTCATCATGCGATAAACGAAGCAAAGCGTTTAGGTATTAAACCTTTTTGTATTACGGTTGATACCGACGCACAAGCTTATTTACCTTACCTTTTTGGTGCAGATGGCTTTACTGTTATTTTAAGGCCTGAGCAATTACCATTACGTTTACCTCAATTATATCATCAGTTAACATCACAATAAGACAAGAAAAGTACTATGGCAGTAGAGCAAAGTAATAGAAATTAAGGGAAGCCGTTATGAGTAACAAAAGTAAAAAATGCCTTTATTGTCAGGGCGATAACAAGGACACAGACGAGCATTGCCAACATTGTGGTATGGCGTTGCCGTTAAAGCACCCAAACGACAGGCGAAGCAAGGTGAGTTTTTTTGTGAAAGCATTTTGGGGGATTGTTATCTTTTGTGTGGTAATGATATTTTATCTACCACGATAAAGTAACCAAGCACAACGGTAGTCGAGGATCTAAAGCAGACAAAACTTAATAATTAAGTATACTGACTCAAGGCGATAGTTAATTTCAGTATCGCTATTTAGGGCACACAAAACACGTAAGGCGTTAACATCAATGGAAATAGGTATTTTAGTTATTTTATTTTGCTTAGGAGCTTACTCATTGATCGCTAAGCGGTTATCTTCAACCATTATTTCAGCGCCCATGGTGTTTATCAGTGCTGGTTTTGCTATTGCATCCCTTAATATTATGCAGATAAATGACGCCCAGGAAGTGCTGTATTTACTGGCAGAAATAACGCTAGTTGTGCTTTTATTTTTAGATGCATCGCAAGTCAACTTAAAACACTTAAAAGCTCAAAATACTTTACCACTTCGTATGTTAATACTTGGTTTACCGCTTGCAGTATTGTTCGGTACTGTTGCTGGCATGTTGTTTTTACCCACGTGGTCAATAGCACTGGTAGCGTTATCTGCAGCCATACTTGCTCCTACTGACGCAGCCCTAAGCCAAGCAGTGATTAGTAATAAAAAAGTACCTGAAGACGAACGTCAAACATTGTCGGTAGAAAGCGGTTTAAATGATGGTCTTGCATTGCCAATTATTTTATTTTTTGCAGGTTTTTTAGCGATACATGAAACCCCTTCTGCAACATACCTCGACTGGTTATTGTTAGGAGCGGGGCAAGTGTTAATTGCTATAGTAGCTGGCGTTGTTATAGGTTGGTGCAGCGGTAAGGTTTTTTTATTTGTAGAGTCTCATCAATATACTACCAGTGTTTATGAAGGTATTGGTGTGCTTGCACTGTCTGGTATTAGCTATATCGCTGCTACTCTGCTAGGCGGTAATGGGTTTATCTCAGCATTTATCGCTGGGCTAACCTTTGGTAATATTGTTAAAGGTCAATGCCGGTTTATATATAAGTTTACTGAGTCAGACGCTCAAATGTTAGTATGGGCTGCATTTACGACAATAGGTATAGGCTTATTGCCTCAGGCGATTGAGCAACTTACGCTACCTGTGGCAGGCTACATATTAGTAAGTCTTTTTGTTATCAGGCCTGTTGCTATATATTTATCCTTGTTAGGTTCAAAAACAACAGCAATAACGCGCTTATTTATGGGGTGGTTTGGCCCAAGAGGCTTGGCTACTGCCCTATTTGCACTGTTAGTTTCACATCAAATATTACCTGAGCATAGCCAAGCCATATTGGTGGTAGCAATTAATGCTGTTTGGATGAGTACTTTATTACACGGAGTTTCCGCCGCGTTCTTAGCTGAGAAGTATGGTCAGTTAATGAACAAAAAAGCGACTAAGTAGCGAAAACATGGGCAGGCCCTGCTTACAGCGTTAATCTATTTCGATCACTATGTCAGAGGTTGGATAAGCGCAGCAGGTGAGTATTTCATTGTCACCTATATACGCTAAAGGGTACTGGCTGTATTCGACAGTACCCTTTTTTAATGAGCAACGACACGCACCACAAAATCCATCTCGGCAATGAAAATGAGATTCTATGTTCTCTTTTTCTAGTGTGTTCAATATATTTTTATCTTCTTTGAGGAACGTGATGTTACGATCCTCAATGGTGATATTAAAAGACATAGAAACTATAGGTCAAAATCGTCAAAATCATCAGCTTCAATGCTTGAATCTACTTGACCAACCAAATAGCTTGAAATTTCTGTTTCTTGTGGCGCTACTTGTACATTGTCACTTACTAAATAAGAGTTCATCCATGGTAATGGGTTACTTTTTATATCAAACTGTGCTTCAAAGCCAATCGCTGTCAGGCGTTGGTTTGAAATATATTCAATATATTGATTTAGTATTTCAGCATTTAAACCTATCATTGAGCCATCTTTAAATAAGTATTTTGCCCATTCTTTCTCTTGCTCTACCACGTCTAAAAATATTTGTAAGCCAGCCTCACGCATATCCTTACTAACTTCTGCCATTTCAGGGTCATCTTTGCCTGACGCCCATAAGTTTAAAATATGCTGAGTACCCGTTAAATGGAGTGCTTCATCGCGTGCTATCAGCTTGATTATTTTAGCGTTACCTTCTAGTAATTCACGTTCAGCAAAAGCAAAAGAGCAAGCAAAACTTACATAAAAGCGAATAGCTTCAAGCGCATTGACAGAGCAAACGGCTAAATATAACCGTTCTTTAAGTTTACGTAAGTTTACCTCAATAGTTTTCCCATTAACTTCATAACTGCCTTCCCCTTGCGATTGCAGTAACTGCGTGGTTAAAATAACCTCGTCAAAGTATTTTGCAATACTCGTAGCACGTTTTAAAATGGCTGGGTTAACAATGATGTCATCAAAAACTTCACCGGGCTCGGTAAATAAATTACGTAAAATATGGGTGTAAGAGCGAGAGTGAATAGTTTCACTAAAAGCCCATGTTTCTACCCAGGTCTCAACTTCAGGTAAAGAAACCAATGGTAAAAAAACCGCATTTACTGAACGTGCCGCCATTGAGTCAAGCAGTGTTTGGTACTTTAGGTTAGAAATGAATATATGCTTTTCAGAGTCAGTTAAGCCTTGCCAATCTGCGCGATCTTTTGACACATCGACTTCTTCAGGTCGCCAAAAAAATGAAAGTTGTTTTTCTATTAGTCTTTCAAAGGCGATGTAGCGTTGCTGGTCATAGCGAGAAACATTGACACTGTTGCCTAAAAACATCGGTTCAAGTAAGGCATTGTTAGGGGTTTGATTAAAGGTGGTATACATCATTTGTTGTCTTTCCTTAATAGGTTGCCATCTCGTTAAAGCGTTTGCTTTTAAAGCAGTTTTTAACAACGGCAACAATAATGAACCCAGTCACATGACTTGGCTCATTGATTGTTTTAACTTATGCTAATAATTTACGTTAAATAGCGGACACTTTAATAAGCTGTGCCCCTTAAATTTTACAAGCACCGCCCGCGCAATCATCATCTTCAACCGATACATCATCGCTCGCACCGTCTCGAGTGTTATGGTAATACATAGTTTTAATACCCAGTTTATAAGCGGTTAAAATATCTTTGAGCACTTGTTTAATGGGAACTTTACCACCGTCAAATTTAGCTGGGTCGTAATTAGTATTGGTCGAGATGGTTTGGTCAATAAACTTTTGCATAATACCAACAAGCTCTAAATATCCTTCATTACTTGGCATATTCCACAGTAGCTCGTAGTTGTCTTTAAGCCGTTGGTATTCAGGCACTACTTGCTTGAGAACACCGTCTTTACTGGCTTTAATACTAATTAAACCACGTGGTGGCTCTATACCATTAGTGGCATTAGATATTTGAGATGAGGTTTCTGAAGGCATTAAAGCTGACACCGTTGAGTTACGCACACCATGCTCTTGAATACTTGCACGTAAAGACTCCCAGTCTAAATGCAGTGGTTCAGCGGTAATATCATCAATCACCTTTTTATAGGTGTCTATGGGTAAAATACCTTGGGCAAGTCGCGTTTCATTAAACTTAGGGCAAGCGCCTTTTTCTTTTGCTAAGTTATTACTTGCCTTTAACAAGTAATATTGAATAGCTTCAAACGTTTTATGCGTTAAATTGTTGGCACTGCCGTTTGAGTAATACAAACCATTTTTCGCTAAATAGTAAGCATAGTTAATCACACCTATCCCTAATGTTCGACGCGCTAAGCTTGCATTTCGCGCTGCTGGAATAGGGTAGTCTTGATAATCAAGCAAATTGTCAAGCGCACGTACGGCTAATTCAGCCAATTCTTCTAACTCATCAAGAGACTCAATAGCGCCTAAGTTGAAGGCTGATAATGTACACAGTGCAATTTCGCCATCTTCATCATTCACGTTCGACATTGGCTTGGTTGGTAGAGCAATCTCTAGGCACAAGTTACTTTGACGAATAGGCGCTTTACTTGGGTCGAAAGGACTGTGAGTGTTACAGTGATCAACATTTTGTAAATATATACGGCCAGTACTAGCACGCTCTTGCGCGAACAAGGTAAATAGCTCAATTGCTTTAATACGTTTTTTGCGAATTGACTCATCATTTTCATATTGCAGGTAAAGCGCTTCAAATTTGTCTTGATCTTCAAAAAATGCGTCGTAAAGGCCAGGGACATCACTTGGGCTAAACAAGGTGATATGTCCGCCTTTGATCAAGCGTTGATACATCACTTTATTAAACTGAACACCATAGTCTAAATGGCGAACACGGTTTTCTTCAACACCCCGGTTGTTTTTGAGTACCAGCAAGCTTTCTACTTCTAAATGCCATAGCGGGTAAAATAATGTCGCTGCACCGCCACGTACACCGCCTTGTGAACAGCTTTTAACTGCAGTTTGAAAATGTTTATAAAAAGGAATACAGCCGGTATGAAAAGCCTCACCGTTGCGTATAGTACTACCTAAAGCACGAATCCTTCCCGCATTAACACCAATGCCAGCGCGTTGAGACACATATTTAACAATAGCGCTAGAGGTGGCGTTAATAGAGTCTAATGAATCGTCACACTCGATTAAAACACAAGATGAAAACTGACGTGTAGGGGTTCTAACGCCGGCCATAATAGGGGTCGGAAGTGAAATTTTAAACGTTGATATCGCGTTATAAAAACCTTTGACATAACTTAAGCGTGTCTCTTTAGGGTATTTAGCAAATAAACAGGCAGCCACTAAAAGATATAAAAACTGGGCACTTTCATATATTTCACCATTAACGCGGTTTTGCACTAAATATTTACCTTCAAGCTGCTTAATTGCCGCATAACTAAAGTTAAGATCACGGCTATGATCTAAAAACAGTGACATGTGCTCAAAGTCGCTTTCATCGTAATCAACTAATATATGCTCGTCATATTTACCAGACTCAACCATATTAACAACGTGTTGATATAAAGTAGGCGGCTCAAATTGGCCATAGGCTTTTTTACGAAGGTGGAATACAGCAAGTCTAGCCGCTAGGTATTGATAATCTGGTGTATCTTCTGAAATAAGATCCGCAGCAGACTTAATTATGGTTTCATGAATATCTGCAGTTTTGATACCGTCATAAAATTGTATATGAGACTTTAACTCAACCTGAGAAACAGAAACGTTATCAAGGTTTTCTGCAGCCCAAGCAATAACACGGTGAATTTTTTCTAAATCAATGGGTTCTTTTTCGCCATTTCGCTTGGTAACAAAAAGATTATTATTCATGAAAGACCTGTGGTGTAAATTGTTATAGTTTTCTTTAGTAAATTAAACTGCGATTAATGTTTACTAAAGGGTGCTTAAATAGTTGTGCTTTTTTGCATACGCCAAAAACATGCTACAAATGACGCATGCACAACATCTAGGGGTTTGTGTAAATATAGACACAAGATAATGAGGTTTTAACGTTTTTGCAAGGGCTAAAATTTTATCATTTGGGGTTGATTTTTTACTTGATGGTACTAGGTTAGTAATGACTAACCTAGTACCATCAAAAGCTTTAGCAACTTGCTAAAATCAACCTTTATTTTAAAATAAAAAACAGCGTAAAAATATTTAAATTATTTTTAATTGATTTTTATAATTCACCCTATTAATTTGAATTGTTTAACTTTATATCATTGTAAATCAATAGTTTATTGTTTTTGGTTTATAGTTTGAACAACTTGATTGAAAAAGGGACGTTTATCTTTTTAGCAACATAAAATCCTGCTTTATACAGCATATAAGGTTAAATTTTTTGGCAACATAAAATATAGTTAACATCTAAATTAGGCGCTAGCTTGTGGTTTTCAGAAATTGGGTTGTAATGAATACCACTTGCATCAATACAATTTAAGCCAAACTCTTCAGCCCAGCCAATCAGTTGTGAAGGTTTGATGAATTTATCATGCTCATGGGTACCGTTGGGCACAATTTTGAATATTTTTTCCGCAGCTAAAATAGCCAGTAAATAAGATTTTATTGTTTTATTTAGCGTTGAAAAAAACACTAAGCCACCAGGTTTAACTAAATTTGCACAAGCATTAACTATAGAAGAGGGATCTGGCACGTGTTCTAACATTTCCATACAGGTGACCATGTCAAAACCTTCAGGGTTTTGTTGTGCTTTCTCTTCTGCAGTAATTTTTTCATAATTAATCGTTAACCCCGACTCTAGTGCGTGCAGCTTAGCAACGTTGAGTGGCTCTGTTCCCATATCGATGCCGGTCACATTAGCACCGAGCTTAGCTAAAGACTCAGACAAAATGCCACCACCACAACCAACATCAATCACATTTTTACCAAAAATATCACTTTGTTGTTCACTAATATGCTGACAGATAAATTGAACCCTTAACGGGTTAACTTGGTGTAGAGGCTTAAAGTCACCACTTAAATCCCACCATTGGCTTGCTATTTGTTCAAACTTTGCAATTTCAGCATCATTTACATTAGGCGCACTTTTCATTTCTGTCATGTTATCTGTCATGGTAATTGTCATGCTTAAGTCGAGTTGATTTTAATGCAGTGATTCTAAACGAAACCTTTCACTAAGCAAAGAGGAAACATAGTGCGAATAAGGAACAAAGCGATAGGTCAGATCAATTCTGTTGTCATTGTGTTGTTTTTTTCGTCACTTCTATAGCACATTTACAAATCAGCTAAATGGGTAAATAAAGCTGTTTGGCATCATCCAATTTTGTGCTATTATGCTGCGTTGTTTTATATATTTTTTTATGAAAAAACAATAATAAATATTATGCTTTTTTAGTTCCATTTTAAGTTAAGGGATACGTCTATTTATGTCAGATCTGGCCAAAGAAATAGTTCCGGTAAATATTGAAGATGAGTTGAAGAATTCTTATCTAGATTACGCCATGAGCGTAATTGTTGGGCGTGCGTTACCCGATGTTCGAGATGGGTTGAAACCTGTACACCGTCGCGTATTATTTGCCATGGAAGTGTTGGGAAATGATTGGAATAAAGCTTATAAAAAATCGGCCCGTGTAGTTGGTGATGTTATAGGTAAATATCACCCTCATGGTGATACCGCTGTTTATGATACGATAGTACGTATGGCGCAATCATTTTCATTACGTTATATGTTGGTTGATGGGCAAGGGAACTTCGGCTCTGTTGATGGTGATAGCGCGGCAGCAATGCGTTATACCGAAATTAGAATGGCTAAAATTGCTCATTCAATCTTGGCTGATTTAGACAAAGAAACGGTTGATTATGTACCTAACTACGACGGTACTGAACATATTCCAGCGGTAATGCCAACGCGCATTCCTAATTTACTCATCAATGGTGGTTCAGGTATTGCTGTAGGTATGGCAACCAATATACCACCGCACAATTTAACTGAAGTGATTAACGGCTGCTTAGCCTTAATTGAAAACAGTGACATTAGTATTGAAGAACTACTCACACACATACCAGGCCCTGATTTCCCCACTGCCGCTATTATAAGTGGTAGAGCCGGCATTGAAGAAGCCTACCGCACTGGTCGTGGTAAAATAAAAATACGTGCACGTGCAGAAATAGAAGTGCACGAAACGTCTGGTAGGGAAACAATCATTGTTCATGAATTACCTTATCAAGTAAACAAAGCGCGTCTAATTGAAAAAATGGCCGAGCTGGTGAAAGAAAAACGTTTAGAAGGTATTTCAGCATTACGTGATGAGTCTGATAAAGACGGTATGCGTGTAGTTATTGAAATTAAACGTGGTGATGTTGGTGAAGTCGTTTTAAATAACCTCTATAAATTAACACAAATGCAAGTGTCTTTTGGTTTTAATATGGTGGCATTAGGTAATGGCCAACCGAAAATATTTAACCTGAAAGAAATGCTTGAAGAGTTTGTGCTGCACCGTCGTGAAGTGGTTACGCGCCGTACTATTTTTGAGCTGAGAAAAGCCCGAGACAGAGCGCACATATTAGAAGGTTTATCTATTGCTCTTGCTAATATAGAGCCTATTATTGAGTTAGTGAAAAATTCACCGTCAAGAAAAGAAGCGGAAGAACAACTCGTCGCTCAAGGCTGGGAATTAGGCAATGTTAGTGCCATGCTAGAACGAGCTGGCACACATGCTGCCCGCCCTGAATGGTTAGAGCCACAATTTGGTATTCGTGAAGACAAATATTACTTAACACCTGTTCAAGCGAAAGCCATTGTAGAGCTACAACTTTATAAGTTAAGCGGTTTAGAGCACGAAAAAATACTAAATGAGTACAAAGATTTATTAGATCTTATTGCAGAGTTAATGCATATCTTAGAAAGCCCTGAGCGGTTAATGGAAGTTATCTGTGAAGAGTTAGTGGCTATTAGGGATGAATTTGGGGATGCACGCCGTACTGAAATCACCAATGCGTCACATGATTTGTCATTAGAAGACTTAATAACAGAAGAAGACGTAGTGGTAACCCTTTCCCATGAAGGTTATGTTAAGTATCAAGTATTAAGTGATTATGAAGCGCAACGTCGTGGTGGTAAAGGTAAAGCCGCAACTAAAATGAAAGAAGAAGACTTCATTGAGCGCTTATTAATAGCAAATACCCATGACACCATTTTATGTTTCTCTGACAGAGGCAAGTTATATTGGCTGAAGGTTTATCAGCTACCATTAGCAAGCCGCACTGCCCGCGGTCGTCCTATAGTAAACATTTTACCATTAGAAAACGGTGAACGTATTACCGCAATTCTACCGGTACGTGAATACGAAGAAGACAAATATATTATTATGGCAACAGCTTCAGGTACTGTGAAGAAAACAGCGTTAACCGCTTATAAGAACCAAAGAGCTAACGGTATTATTGCTTTAAACCTACGTGACGACGACACCTTGATTGGGGTCGATATTACTGATGGTAACAACGATATCATGTTATTCTCAGACGCTGGGAAAGTCGTGCGTTTCAATGAAAAAGTACGCGATAGTGAAACCGGTGAAGTCAAGCTTGATCCTGAAACAGGTGAACAGCGTTGGGCACTAAAACCGATAGGTAGAACAGGTACAGGTGTGCGTGGTATTCGGTTAGATGAGGGACAAAAAGTTGTCTCGTTAATTGTACCTAAGAATGACGGACCTATTTTAACCATTACTGAAAATGGTTTTGGTAAGCGCACTGACCTTCATGAATACCCAGCGAAAAGTAGAGCCACTAAAGGTGTTGTTTCTATTAAAGTCAGTGAGAGAAACGGTAAAGTTGTTGGCGCTGTACAAGTAGATGAACTTGATGAAATTATGGTTATAACTGATAATGGCACCTTAGTTCGTACACGCGTTAATGAAGTGAGCGTTATTGGTCGTAATACCCAAGGTGTTCGTGTGATTCGTACAGTGGAAGGCGAACATGTTGTTGCCTTACAACGTATTGATGAAATTGAAGAATTAGACATAGCCCTTGATACAGGCGCTGAAAATATCCCTAATGATGAAACGAATACGACTCATGACAGTCCAGAGTCAAGTTCTGATTCGTTAAGCGATGACAGTACACCCAGTGATGAGCAATAGTTAACGTCTCACACATAAAAAAGGCGGCTAATAACCGCCTTTTTTATGTTCAGGATGAACGGTATATCGCGGTGCTATGTCGGTGCAAGGATGTAGCTTATTAGGTCAATGCAGGATGTACATTGTCCTGATGGCAAGGAGCGTGTATGTTCAGGATGAACGGTATATCGCGGTGCTATGTCGGTACAGGGATGTTACTTATTTGGACAATGCAGGATGCACATTGTCTTGGTGGCACTCTTCTAGTGACACAAAACAACAGGCGGAGCTTAATTTCTTAGGCCGAGCAATAACCCTTACTGAGTTAGAGAAAAATGTCAGAAATTTTTAATTTTTGTGCAGGTCCTGCAATGTTGCCAAAACCTGTCATGGAAAAAGCACAAAAAGAGTTTATTAACTGGAACAATACCGGCAGATCGGTAATGGAGTTAAGCCACCGCAGTGAAGTTTATATGGCTATGGCAGCGCAAGCAGAAGCTGATTTGCGTGAACTAATGGCCATTCCAAACAATTACCACGTGTTATTTTGTCATGGCGGTGGCCGGGGGCAATTTTCAGCAGTCCCCCTAAATTTATTACCACAAGGTCAGTCAGCAGACTACATTGTGAATGGCTCATGGTCTGCTTCAGCGGTTGTAGAGGCAGAAAAATTTGGCACTATTAACGTTATTAATGTGCGTAAAGAACATAGTAATGGCGCGATTAGCCTTATTCCTAGTGAAAAGTGGCCCTTGCATAAAAATGCGGCTTACGTCCATTATTGTCCTAATGAAACTGTTGACGGCATTGAAATTAATGATATCCCAGAAACTAATGGTGTGCCTTTGGTCGCGGATATGTCATCAACCATTTTATCTCATGAAATAGATGTCACTAAATTTGGTGTGATCTATGCCGGCGCACAGAAGAATATTGGTCCAGCAGGTTTAACCATTGTTATCATACGTGACGATTTATTACTTGATGGCACACAAAGTAGAGCACAAAAAGCAACGCCTTGCATTATGAACTACCAAACGGCTGCCAATCATGACTCTATGTACAACACGCCACCCACCTATGCTTGGTATTTAGCTGGGTTAGTCTTTCAATGGCTTAAAGCCATTGGTGGTGTAAAAGCTATTGCTAAAGTAAACCAAGCCAAAGCGGCGTTATTATATCAAGCAATTGATACCAGCAATTTTTATATCAATAATATTGAGCCTGAGTATCGCAGTAAAATGAATGTTCCTTTTTGGCTAAAAGATGAAAGTTTAAATGAAACCTTTTTATCACAAGCAGAAGCGCAAGGTTTAATGGCTTTAAAAGGCCATAGAAATGTGGGCGGCATGCGTGCCAGTATTTATAACGCAATGCCTATTGAAGGTGTACAAGCGTTAGTTGATTTTATGAAAGAATTTGAAACGAGGACTAAGTAGTATGGAGCAGTTAACATTAAATCCCATAGGTAAAATTAGTGGTGAGGTATTTTTGCCAGGCTCAAAAAGCTTGTCTAATCGTGCTTTATTAATTGCAGCGTTAGCGAAAGGTGTCACTAAAATCACCAACTTACTGGTGAGTGATGATATAAAACACATGCTAAATGCATTAAAAATTCTTAAGGTTGATTATACCTTAAGTGATTGTGGTACAGAATGTACTGTGGTTGGCAATAATGGTTTCTTCGATGTCAGTGAACCCGTAGAGCTATTTCTTGGTAATGCGGGTACGGCAATGCGTCCACTTTGTGCAGCACTTGCCGCAAGTAAAGGCGAATTTACCTTAACCGGTGAGCCCAGAATGAAAGAAAGGCCTATTGGCCATTTAGTTAACGCGTTAACTCAACTTAACGGTGACCTTGACTACTTAGAAAATAAAGATTATCCCCCATTAAAAATAACTGGCAAAGCATTATCAGCAAGTACTATCAGCATAGATGGGTCTATTTCTAGTCAGTTTTTAACCGCAATTTTAATGGTAGCGCCCTTATTAAAAACAGACACTACCATAGCTATTGAAGGTGAGTTAGTGTCTAAACCCTACATTGATATAACACTAAATATCATGAGCAGGTTTGGTGTTGAAGTCATCAATAATAACTATCAGTCTTTCACGGTTAAAGGTAATCAGGCTTACCAAGCTGTAGCAAGATATATGGTAGAAGGCGATGCGTCATCAGCTTCATACTTTTTGGCCGCTGGTGCTATCAAAGGTGGAGAAATAACAGTACATGGCGTTGGTAAACTCAGTGTGCAAGGAGATAAACACTTTGCCGATGTGCTTGAAAAAATGGGAGCAGAAGTTAACTGGCATGACGAGTCTATCACAGTGGTAGGTAAGCCACTGGTAGCAGTCGATATGGATATGAATCATATTCCTGATGCGGCAATGACCATTGCAACAACAGCACTTTTCGCTAAAGGCACAACCACAATTAGAAATATTTATAACTGGCGTGTTAAAGAGACAGATCGCTTATTTGCCATGGCAACCGAGCTGCGTAAAGTGGGGGCAGAAGTAGTAGAGGGGGAAGATTACATTTCAATTACCCCACCAAAATCATTACAGCATGCGCAAATTGATACCTACGACGATCACCGTATAGCCATGTGCTTTTCGTTGGTAGCGTTAGGTGATACAGCGGTCACGATTAATGATCCTAAATGTACAGCAAAAACTTTCCCTGACTACTTTGATAAGTTAGCGCAGGTGTCTTGTTAAGTAATAAGAAATTTCTTTTGACGATTTTTCATTATAAATCCAGTATAATGCTGCCGATTTTTGAGATTAGGAGAGATATTTATGCAGGAAAGCGTTCCGGTAATCACAATAGATGGCCCAAGCGGCGCAGGTAAAGGAACCGTGGCTAGAACAGTTGCAGAGCAGCTAGGTTGGCACCTACTTGACAGTGGGGCTATCTATCGAGTACTCGCTGTAGCAACACTACATCGCCACGTTAGCCCTGATGATGAAGAGCCCCTGATCCCTATGGCAGCGCATCTTGATGTACAGTTTGAAATAAGCAGTCAAGGTGAGAGTAAAATTATTCTTGAAGGTGAAAATGTTACTGACAGCATTCGAACTGAAGAGGTTGGTGCGCTAGCGTCTAAAGTTGCCGCTTACCCGCGTGTCCGCGAAGCTTTATTGCGCAGACAGCGAGCCTTTAGTGTCGCGCCTGGGTTAGTTGCTGACGGCCGAGATATGGGCACAGTGGTTTTTTCAAATGCCCCAGTAAAAATATTTTTAACGGCCAGTGCAGAAGAAAGAGCAGCACGGCGATTTAATCAGTTGAAAGAGAAGGGCATTGATGTTAAAATCGGGCGCCTTTTGGACGACATACGTCAACGAGATGAACGAGACAGTAACCGAAAAGTTGCTCCTCTTATTCCAGCAGAAGGAGCGTTAATTATTGACTCTACTGACCTTTCTATACAAGAAGTGGTTAATAAAGTACTTTCATTTGCGAATGGAAAATTAACATAAGCCCTTATTCTTATTAGGTTGATAAACCAAAATAAAAATAAATTTAACTAAAGCTTACGTCATGGATGTACCGAGGCTAATTTAATAACCCCATGAAACAGAGACGTTGACTGGATTAATAACTGAGTTAATAAACAAGTTATGATGGAAAATTTTGCGCAACTTTTTGAAGAAAGTTTAAAAGAAATCGAAACTCGCCCGGGTTCAATTATTCGTGGCACAATCGTTAAAGTAACCAAAGACAACGTAATTGTTGACGCTGGTCTTAAATCTGAGAGTGTAATCTCAATCGACCAATTCAAAAACGCTGCAGGCGAAGTTGAAGCGGTTGTTGGTGATGAAGTCGATGTATCGCTAAAAGCTACAGATGATGGTTTCGGTGAAACTATACTTTCACGTGATGACGCTAAACGTCATGAGGCGTGGCAAGTGCTTGAAAAAGCATACGAAGAAAAAGAAACGATTATCGGTGTTATTAACGGTAAAGTTAAAGGTGGTTTCACGGTTGAAGTTAGCAACATTCGTGCTTTCTTACCGGGCTCATTAGTTGATGTACGTCCAGTACGTGACACAGCTCACCTTGAAGGTAAAGATTTAGAATTCAAAGTAATCAAGCTTGATCAAAAACGTAATAACGTTGTTGTTTCACGTCGTGCAGTTATTGAAGCTGAAGGCAGTGCAGAGCGTGATGAATTACTTGAATCATTAGCAGAAGGCCAAGAAGTTAAAGGTATCGTTAAGAACCTTACAGACTACGGTGCATTCGTAGATCTTGGCGGTATTGACGGTTTATTACATATCACAGATATGGCTTGGAAACGCGTTAAGCACCCAAGTGAAATAGTCAATGTTGGTGATGAAATTCAAGTTAAAGTATTGAAATTTGACCGCGAACGTACACGTGTATCACTAGGTATGAAGCAGTTAGGTGAAGATCCATGGGTAGCCATTGCTAACCGTTACCCAGAAGGTTCTAAACTTTCTGGTCGTGTAACTAACTTAACTGACTACGGTTGTTTCGTTGAAATCCAAGAAGGTGTTGAAGGTTTAGTACACGTTTCTGAAATGGATTGGACTAACAAAAACATTCATCCATCTAAAGTAGTTAACTTAGGTGACACAGTTGAAGTATTAGTACTTGAAATTGACGAAGAACGTCGTCGTATTTCTTTAGGTCTTAAACAGTGTATTGCTAACCCTTGGGAAGAGTTTGCTAAAAACTTCAACAAGGGCGATAAAGTATCAGGTAAGATCAAGTCAATTACTGACTTCGGTATCTTCATTGGTCTTGACGGCGGCATAGACGGTTTAGTTCACTTGTCTGATATTTCATGGGCTGGCGGTGAAGAAGCTGTTCGTGATTACAAGAAAGGCGATGAAATCACTGCTATCGTATTGCAAGTTGACCCTGAGCGTGAGCGTATCTCTTTAGGTGTTAAACAAGCTGAAGACGACCCATTCAATATGTACCTTGCTGACAAGAAGAAAGGTGCTATTGTTACAGGTAAAGTAACAGAAGTTGATGCTAAAGGCGCTACTGTTGAATTAGCGGAAAGTGTTGAAGGTTACTTACGTGTTGGTGATATCTCTGTAGATCGTGTTGAAGATGCTTCTACAGTACTTAAAGCCGGTGATGACGTTGAAGCTAAGTTTATGGGTGTGGATCGTAAGAACCGTACTATTAGCTTATCTATCAAAGCAAAAGACCAAGCAGAAGAGCGTGATGCGATTGAAAACTTAAACCAAGTTGAAGAAACAGGTTTAAGTGCGATGGCAGCAGCGTTTAAAAATGCTAAAAACTAATATCTTGTAACAAGATACTAATTTTATTTTTTGCACTTTTTCTGGTTTTACTTTAATAATAAAGTAAACTATAAAGAGATTAGGGGAGAAGTGTTTACCCACACTTCTCTTAAATTAACTTCATTAGCGCGATGCTAGATGAATACTGGAGGGTCACATGACCAAATCAGAACTCATTGAAAAACTAGCTGATAAATTAAGTCATTTATCAGCCAGAGATGTAGAACAATCGATTAAAGAAATCTTAGAATTAATGGCACAATCTTTATCTAAAGGTGAGCGCATTGAAATTAGAGGATTTGGTAGTTTCTCATTACATTATCGCGCTCCTAGAGTTGGTAGAAACCCTAAAACCGGTGAGTCAGTTCAGTTAAGTGGTAAATATGTACCGCACTTTAAACCAGGCAAAGAGTTGCGAGAAAGAGTTAATCTTTCAGCAGCTTAATTACGCTCTTATGGTAAGCTCATTGCAAAAGCAAGAAAAACATTAGATAATAAACGGTATACATTAGTATACCGTTTTTTTTTACTTAAAAAGCCTAAGCGAGAGTGCTCAACGTGCGAATTTATTTTACTTTATTATTAGTGTTAATGTTACTCGCTATTGCTTTTATCTTTGGCAGCCAAAATGAACAAATAATCTCACTAAATTATCTTATTGCACGGGTAGAGCTTTCTATTGCTGCCGCAGTTAGTCTATTTACTGCTATTGGTTTTTTACTTGGCTTATTAAGTACAATAATATGGCGATTGATCCGCAAAGGAAAAAAATCGTTAGCTAAAAACCGCTCAACTGAAATATAAGTAATCAAATGATAGAGCTACTTTTTTTATTACTCCCAGTAGCTATGGCTTATGGCTGGTTTATGGGCCGAAATAGCATTAAACAAAAAGATCAAACCATTAAACAAGACTTGTCGATTAAGTATTCAACGGGCTTAAACTTCTTATTGTCTAATCAAAAAGACAAAGCAATAGAATCATTGCTTGACGCCTTAAAAGTGGAAGATGACAGTGTTGAAGCACACTTCGCTATGGCCAATCTTTTTCGCAAGCGTGGCGAGCTTGACAGGGCTTTAAAAGTACATGAACATTTAGTTCGCCATGGCAACCTACCGACTAAAGACAAACAGCAAGCCGTTTTTGAACTAGGAAAGGATTTTTTAAGTGCCGGTTTGTATGACCGTGCTGAAAAAATGTTTAGTAAACTGTTAAAGTCTGATGACTATGGCCTCAAATCCTTAACTTATTTATTGCAAATTTTTCAATCAACTAAAGATTGGCAACAAGGCATAGCCCATAAAAAATTAGTGATTAAATTCAATGATAAACGTTTGTTGCAAACGCTCGCCAATTTTTACTGTGAGCAGGCTACCACCGCATTTGAACAAGATAAATTTATTGAAGTGATCGAGCTACTTGAACAAGCCTTACAAGTTGATCCTAACTCATGTCGTGCTAATTGGTTAATGGCTAAAATTTATGAGCACCATAAACAATGTGAATTGGCCTGCCAATGTTATCAAGATATTTACCAGCAAGATCAAGAGTTTTTCCCCGATGTTATCGACCAGATGCACCAATGTTACTTAGCACTTAACGCAAGTGACGACTTTTTTAAGTTTATTAAAAAAGTTTATGATGAAACAGCTAGCTCTAGCGCGTTAATTGCTTATTTAGGTTATGTGGAAAGCAAACATGGTAGAAAAAAAGCAAAAGAATTTATGTTGTCAGCACTTAAGCGTAGGCCAACTATTAGGGGCTTTAAACACCTAGTAAAAATGGAAATGAGTCAAAGTGATGAAGTAGACAATAAAGCCAGTTTAGATTTGATCAAAGACTTAATTAGTGAGTATTTGAAGGTTAAGCACAGGTATAGCTGCCGTAATTGTGGCTTTAATAGTTCCACCCATTATTGGTCTTGTCCATCTTGTCATGAGTGGGAACAATTGAAACCGTTTATTGGCCTAGAAGGCGAATAAATAATAGCTTCTTTGCTAATGTCATCAATATTTTTGTCAGCCGTACTCACTGACTAAAGTCAGCTCCGTGCGCTTTCCTCAATCTTGAAGAAACTAGCGTTGAATCTAACATTTATTAAATCGCGCTCAGGTTAGTTATTATAAGTATTAAACACCACGTCCTTCCAATTGTGCTTCAGGTGGAATGTACAGTGATTAAATAATTTATCTGTAGGTTATTGTAAGAGCGACTTTAGTCGCGAAAAAGAATTAAGAATAGGAAACCCTATGTTAGATCCAAAAGTTGTTGTTGCCCTAGATTTTGATAAAAAAAATGATGCTTTATCTTTTGTAGATAGAATATCTCCAACAGATTGTAAGCTAAAAGTGGGTAAAGAAATGTTCACTTACTTCGGTCCTGAGTTTGTAAAAACTTTAACAGGGAAGGGCTTTGACGTTTTTCTTGATCTTAAATTTCACGACATCCCTAACACGGTTGCTAAGGCTGTTACGGCTGCAGCCGACTTAGGTGTTTGGATGGTGAACGTTCACGCCAGTGGCGGTAGCCAAATGATGGCTAAAGCAAAACAAGCCTTAGCAGTGTATGGTAATGATGCACCATTGCTTATTGCCGTTACAGTGCTTACTAGTATGAGTGAAAACGACTTACGTGGCTTAGGCATTAATAAAACACCAGCAGAGCAAGTAAATTTTTTAGCTAAGTTAACCAAAGAAAGTGGTTTAGATGGTGTTGTTTGCTCTGCAATGGAAGCAGAGCAACTAAAGCTGTCTTTGGGCAAAGAGTTTAAGTTAATTACACCTGGAATTAGACCCGTAGGCGCAGCTAAGGACGATCAACAACGTATTATGACCCCAGAGCAAGCAATAAAAGTAGGCGTTGACTACTTGGTGATTGGACGACCAATTACGCAGGCGATTAACCCGCAACGAGTGCTTGAGCAAATTAATGCATCAATAAACTAACATAAGTTTGTGCTTATTTTGTGTTTTGATACTAAACAAAAAAGTGGGTAATAGTGGGTAATAAAAAAGGCTAGATAAAATATCTAGCCTTTTTTAATTGTTAGGTTTATAACAACTAACTTAACAAGTTATTTTTTATAGTTGTAAATATAACTGACTAAATCTAATACCTTATTTGAATAACCAATTTCATTGTCGTACCAAGAGACTACTTTCACAAAAGTATCTGTTAATGCTATACCTGCTTTAGCATCAAAAACCGAGGTGCATGTTTCACCAATGAAATCGTTTGATACAACCGCATCTTCGGTATAATCTAGCACGCCTTTAAGTTCGCCTTCAGTTGCAGCAGCTTTCATCGCTTGACAAATTTCAGCATAAGTTGCTGGTTTTTCAAGGTTCACAGTTAAGTCAACTACCGAAACGTCTGGAGTCGGTACGCGAAAAGCCATACCTGTTAATTTACCGTTTAATGCAGGAATCACTTTGCCTACTGCTTTTGCCGCGCCAGTTGATGATGGAATAATATTTTGTCCAGCACCACGACCACCACGCCAATCTTTCGCAGAAGGGCTATCTACTGCTTTTTGTGTTGCCGTTGTAGCATGAACTGTGGTCATTAAACCGTCTTTTATGCCCCAGTTATCATTCAACACTTTAGCAAGCGGAGCCAAACAGTTAGTCGTACATGAAGCGTTAGATACAATATCTTGGCCAGCATATTCATTTAAGTTAACACCACAAACAAACATAGGGGTGTCATCTTTAGAAGGGGCCGAAAGCACTACCTGTTTAGCACCAGCTTCAATATGTTTACGCGCGGCTTCATCTGTTAAGAATAAACCTGTTGATTCGACTACAACATCAACATCTATTTCATTCCATTTTAAATCTGCAGGGTTACGCTCTGCTGTAACACGCACAACCTTATCGTTAACGATAAGTTGTCCATCTACTACCTCAACTGTGCCATTAAAGCGGCCATGTGTTGAGTCGTACTTCAGCATATATGCCATATAGTCAATATCAATTAAATCATTAATACCAACAATTTCTACATCATCTCTTGCTACTGCGGCGCGAAATACAAAACGACCAATGCGGCCAAACCCGTTAATACCAACTTTAATTTTCATGGAATTCTCCTAAAACACAATATGTAGTAAAATTACACCATTCCTGAGAAAATTCAAGTTAAAGTTGACTTATTATTAAGAAAAGTCGCAATTAACTGACTTATTTGATGTGTTTAAACAAATAAAAGCTATTTTTTATCTAAATCTATAGAATTTGTGGTTTTATTCACTATTATTATGATTTAGCGCTAGCTGCATGCTAGAATGCAAAAAATTTCAGTGTGCTCTTTATCGTTTTCGACATTGTTACAGAACCTACATTCGAAAGTAGATAAATGGCGCGTCAAGCTCGCTTAACGCTTTTGATAAGTGTAGTTTGCGACTACAAAAGCAGCACTTTGTGTTGTAAATCTATTGAGGAATTAATTTTATGGCACAAGGTAAGTTTTTGTGTGACATTGGTTTTATTGGGTTAGGTGTAATGGGGAAAAACCTTGTACTTAACCTTGCTGATAACGGCTTTAATACCGCAGTTTTTGATTTGTCTGCTGAAAAAATTGAAGATGTTATTGAACAAGACAAAGTAGAAAATACCACGGGTACGGCACGTGTTTATGGTTGTTCATCTTACACTGAATTATTATCACAATTAAAGTCGCCCCACCTTATTGTTTTAAGTGTTCCTGCTGGTTCACCTGTTGACCAAGTTTGTGAAAGCTTAATTGGTGCCGGCATTCAACCGGATGATATTATTATTGATACGGGAAACAGCTTATGGGTTGATACTGTTGCGCGTGAGCAAAAATATAAGAATAACTTTCTGCTATTTTCATCTGCAGTTTCCGGTGGGGAAGTAGGTGCGCGTTTTGGCCCTTCACTAATGCCAAGCGGATCTCCTTATGCATGGACCCGCGTTAAACCTATTTGGGAAGCTATTGCGGCGAAAGTTGATTCTAAAACAGGCAAACCCATTGAGCGGACAAAGCCTGGAGAAGTAGTGACAGAAGGCGAACCTTGTGCAGCTTATATTGGGCCAGCAGGTGCTGGACATTATGTTAAAATGGTCCATAACGGCATTGAATATGCCGACATGCAAATTATCTGTGAAGCTTACCATATCCTTGAGTCAGGTCTTGGTTTATCTGCTGATGAAATAGCCGATATTTTTGAGCAGTGGAGTAATGGTTTACTTGACAGTTACTTAATGGAAATTAGTGTTGAAGTATTACGACATAAATGTACTGAAACTGGTACAACACTAATTGACCTTATTCTAGATAAAGCAGGACAAAAAGGTACTGGTTTGTGGACAGCAATGAGCAGTTTAGAAGTCGGCTGCCCAGCACCAACGATAGCGCAAGCAGTTTACGCCCGTTCTATTTCTTCTTTTAAAGATTTAAGAGTTAAGGCGTCGGCTACGTTAAGTGGGCCTGAAAAATGCAATTTAGCAAGCCATGAAAAAGAGGACTATATCGCCCAACTTCATGATGCAATTTATTGTGCTAAAATGTGTGCTTATGCGCAAGGGTTTCAATTAATGAAGCTGGCAGCAAAAGAGCATGGCTGGGCACTTAACTTTGCGAGTATTGCTAAAATTTGGCGTGCAGGCTGTATTATTAGAGCAACCTTTTTGCAATCAATTACCCAAGCTTATGAGCGTTATGACGATTTAGATAATTTATTATTAGACAAGTTTTTTGCTGAACAGCTCAGTGAACGTCAGTTAAATTGGCGTAAAGCGGTTTGCGGTGCCACTATGTTTGGTATTCCTAACGGTGCACTTTCTTCTGCTTTATCTTATTATGACTCCATGCGTAGCGAAACGTTACCAGCTAATTTACTGCAAGGCCAACGCGACTTTTTTGGTGCGCATACGTTTGAACGTGCTGATAAGGCAGACGGTAAAAAATATCATGTTGAATGGTCTACGGCTGAACGTAAAATGGTTACCGTAGATTAAGTTACCCATGCTAGATAACGCAGGCTATACACTTGGTGTTAAAGCGTTATCCTTTTTGGTATTATAACTTTTTACAATATACGCTTTGGCATTACCTTTTTTGAAGTAATACGTGTAGGAGTCATACTGGTGACAGATCATTATAAAGACAAACTTAGTGAAGAAGCTTATAAAGTTTGCCGCTTAGCAGCAACAGAGCAGCCTTTTTCAGGTGTTTATAATGATCATTGGTTATCCGGTATTTACCACTGTGTCTGCTGTGACAAGCCTTTATTTGATAGCAAAAGTAAGTTTAATGCAGGTTGTGGTTGGCCTAGCTTTTTTACAGCAATTGAAGGTAATGTGGCCTATTTTACAGATACAAGTCATCATATGATTCGTACCGAAATTCAATGTAAGCACTGTCAATCACACTTGGGTCATGTATTTGACGATGGACCAAAACCCACAGGAAAACGTTACTGTGTTAACTCACTTAGCTTAACTTTTAAACATAGCTAACAGCGCTTTTCCTCTTATCCATCCCAGACGCGCTTTTATTTTGTCTTCTTCCTTGCCTTTCATTTTTCCTCAATTTGTGTGCTTGTTACCCTACACAATATAAAGCTGATTTTGGTTAACTTTAGCTCAGCTTAAGATACTTTTACTTACTTGAAATAATGTAAATTACTTTTTTACGGTACGCTAACTTGATAGATTTTTCTTAACTCAAGGCTAATCTTGCGTTAATAGTATGTTCTTGCAAGTAATCTCATGATGAAGTCATGAAAAATAGCGGCTAAAGAAACATTTATTAAACTAAGTTTAGGTAGGGCTCTATAGAAATAGTATTGCAGCGTTGTATAAGGTTTTAGGTGATAAAAAATTATTTTTTGAAACTTTATAGAGCTCTATATTAGTCTTCTTCGTGTTATCAGTTATTTACACGCGATAAATAATATTAAATTTTATAATTACACCAAGTGAAAACCATAGAGAAAGTTTTCATATTCAATTACAATATACGAAAAATACACCACCTTAGTCTAGTTTTCCTCTCGGGCGAACTAGATTATGATGATTACAGTAACTTTCATTCAATTAATTGAAATATAAGGCTTAACTAATGATGTCTCATCTTGAGGAAGAATATCAAATAAGTTGGCAACAACGCCAAACTTTCGCAGAAAATATGCAACCGATAATTGGTCAGTTATTTAGAAATAAAGGCATTGAAATATCGGTTTATGGCCGCCCTTTAGTAAATGCGTCGCCAATTGATATTATTAAAGCACACAAATCTGTAGCCTTGCATGAAGAGAGTAAGCTTCGCTTACGTGAAAGCTTTCCGTTTGTTGAGGCCTTAAGCAAAATGTCATTAGCACCAGCGCGTATTGATATTGGCAAATTAGCCTACCGTTATCTGTTCCATGGTGAGTCTAATAGCTTGTCAATAGAGCAGTACTTAGAAAAAGAATTAACGGCGGTGGGCGCTTTAAGTGAAGAAACCTCACGACAAGATGTTGTTTTGTATGGCTTTGGCCGTATCGGACGCCTATTGGCGCGTTTGTTAATTGAGCAAACAGGCCCTAGTGCTAAACTGAACTTACGTGCGATTGTTTTACGCCCAAGTAAAGGCTGTGATGACCTAGAAAAACGTGCGAGCTTATTACGTCGCGACTCAGTACACGGTGCATTCAATGGTAGCATTACCATTGATAAAGAAAACCATGTTATTAAAGCTAATGGTGCTTTTATAAAGGTGATTTACGCAAACTCGCCGTCTGAAATAGACTACACAGAGCATGAAATCAATAACGCCCTCGTGGTTGATAATACCGGTATTTGGACTGATAAAGAAGGTTTAGGGTTACATTTACAGTCAAAAGGGGTGGCAAAGGTATTATTAACAGCGCCAGCGAAAGGTGATATTAAAAATATTGTTTATGGGGTTAACCAAAACATGATTTTAGCGGAAGATAAAATTGTGTCGGCGGCAAGCTGTACAACTAATGCGATAACACCTGTACTAAAAGCATTAAATGATGAATTTGGTATTCGTAATGGTCATGTTGAAACGATTCATTCTTATACTAATGATCAAAACTTAATTGATAATTACCACAAAGCGCCACGTCGTGGTCGCAGTGCACCACTTAATATGGTTATTAGTACTACGGGCGCGGCACAAGCGGTTGCTAAAGCATTGCCTGAGTTAAAAGGCTTATTAACCGGTAACGCTATTCGCGTACCCACGCCTAATGTATCGATGGCGATTATGAACTTAAATTTAAAAAAAGCCACAGATAAAGACAGTTTAAATAACTATTTACGCAAAATGTCATTAGAGTCAGAGCTACAAAATCAAATTGACTATACGGCCTCAAATGAAATTGTTTCAACTGACTTGGTTGGCTCACGTTATGCGGGGGTAGTAGACTCGCAAGCAACGATTGTTGACGGTGACAGGGCAGTGTTGTACGTATGGTATGATAATGAATTTGGTTATAGCTGTCAGGTTGTCCGTGTGATGCTAGAAATGGCAGGGATAACCATACCAACTTTACCAGAAAAATAATTCACTGGTATTGGTACCCATACTATTAGTTTGCTGTGTCAGCAAAACCTTTAAGCGCCTGCACTAAATTGCAGGCGTTTTTATGTTCAGGATGAACGGTATATCGCGGTGCCAAGGATGGCAAGGAGCGTGTATGTTCAGGATGAACGGTATATCGCGGTGCCAAGGATGGCAAGGAGCGTGTATGTTCAGGATGAACGGTATATCGCGGTGCCAAGGATGGCAAGGAGCGTGTATGTTCAGGATGAACGGTATATCG
>NZ_JBWDLI010000016.1:30814-34586 GCF_056238625.1 Colwellia sp. F1 | reverse complement strand
CGGTGCCAAGGATGGCAAGGAGCGTGTATGTTCAGGATGAATGGTATATCGCGGTGACAGGATGGCAAGGAGCGTGTATGTTCAGGATGAACGGTATATCGCGGTGCTATGTCTTTGCAGCATTTTACAAACAACGTTTAGGTTTAGGTAAACCTGCGTACTTAGTTGCTTGCTTGGCAGGTCCGTCTGGAAATAAGCGAAATAGATAGCGGCTGTTGGCCTTGTCTTCACTAAACTCAGCTTTCATTGCTTTTGTTAGTGCACGCATTGCAGGAGAGGTATTATAAGTTAAGTAAAACTGACGAACAAAATTAATTATTTCCCAATGCTCATCTGTTAATACAAAATTATCTTGCTTAGCCATGATAATGGCTAAGCCTGCTTGCCACTGGGTGTAATCGAGCAGGTACCCTTGGTTGTCGGTTGAAATTTGCTTGTCTTGAAAGTCTATTGCCATGTTATTACGTTGTCATTTTTAAAAGTAAGTGAAACTAAATCTGTCATGGTGATTTTTGTAAAGTGTGCTTCATTAATATGAATAGCGCGAGCAACAGCATGTTGTGCTACCACATGTAACTTTATTTTCATTTTGGTATCGTTACAGTTATCGGTGCTGTTAACGACGTTATCGATTAAATTATTTGTTAAATGATGGTGTAAGTTATAACAGCCGTCATCAATAAAAACGATCACGTCGTTATTACCAACTACCTTTATACACTGAGCAAAGTCATCGGTATTAAAAGCGCTTTGACGAACAATGTGTAGCGTAGTCATAAAAGGTATTCCTCAGTCATCATGGTGCTAAAATCGTAAAATATGCTGGTGGGATGTGAGCTTTTTAGCGAAATCTTGCTGGTTTAGTATTTGTACATCATCAATATGAAACGTTGCAGCTAAGTGTCGCTCTGCTAGTGATGTTTGGCATAGGTAAATATCTTCTATGTCGTAAAACTCAAAAGCTGAAAAAGTTTTAAGGTAATCCTTTACTGAAATAACCGCGCCATCTTGCCCTTGTATTAACTGCCAAACACCGTCCCCTTGAAAAAATAATGATATTGACTGCTCAAAAGCGCCAAAAACCAACGCGATATCTAAAGCGTCTTTGCCCGCTGAGTTAGAATAGGGCGCTTTACTATTAAGAATAGCTAATTTCTTTTTTATTGCAGTGTCCATTAAAGTTGCACCATTCTATCGGCCATTGATGACAGCTCAACTAATTCACCTAACCCTGAAATTGTAAAAATTGAATGAATACTATCAAGACCTTCATCGCTCATGCCGCGCTTCTCTGCTGCGGTAACGCATAAGTGTAATGCTAGGTTGTAGGTTTGCTGTAAGCGTTGCCAGTGCTGAATGGCTTGATACTCATCACTGGCAATCTGAATGTTTTTATTGGCATGCATAACACCGTCTTGGTAAAAAAAAATGCCTACCAATTCAACGCCATTTTTAAGCGCTGTCTCAATATAATCAAGCGCTGTAACGCTTAAATTACTGTAAGGGGAGGTGGTGACAATAACAGCGAGTTTATTCACAGCTCTACCTCTTTGTTCTTTTAATAAACATAATCGCTTTTTGACATCCTGTCACCGCGAAATACCGTTCATCCTGAACATAAAAAGCCCCGCAACTGCGAGGCTTGATATTATAACGATTTTTTATCAGACTAAAAGTAAATTAGCCCAAACCTTAATATAAGGGATTAAATACCTTATATTAATCATCGCCACCAAACACACCTAAAAGGTGAAGCAGGTGAACAAAAATATTATAGATATTTAAGTATAGTGAAATAGTTGCTCTGATATAATTACGTTCACCACCGTTAATAATGCGGCTTGTGTCAAATAAAATTAACCCCGACATTATCATGATAACGCCCGCACTAATTGCTAATGATAACGCTGGTATTTGGAAGAATATATTCGCAAGCATTGCTACTAGCACTACAATTAACCCAGTCATTAAAAAGCCACCCATAAATGAGAAGTCTTTTTTAGTGGTTAAGGCATACCCAGATAATGCAAAGAATATTAGCGCAGTACCGCCAAGTGCTTGCATAATCATGGCTGGGCCACCAGGCATAGCAGCATAAGCGTTAAGCATTGGCCCTAATGATGCTCCCATTAAACCAGTAAAAGCAAAAATCCAATATACACCACTGGCTGAATCAGCTTTTTTATTAACAACAAACATTAAGCCGAAGGCAACAAGCATCATGATAAGAGCTACCATGTGCGACAAGTTCATTGCCATTGAAACGCCAGCAGTTACTGCACTAAATGCTAGTGTCATAGATAAAAGCATATAAGTATTTTTTAATACTTTGTTAATTTCAATTGCAGAGCTTTTGCTTGCTGTTTGAAAATTCATATTAGTTTGCATAACATTTCCTTTAAGAACTTAATTATTATTACTTAATATAAGTTTAGATGAGGGCGTTTACCTAAAGTTCAAGTATTTCTTAACTTTATTGTTGAACTAAGATAGTAAATAATAGCCGCTCAAATAACAGATTCAATAGTTTGACATATTATGACATGATGTTTTTTAAATAGCTAGCTCAGCACTGTTGGTATTTATCAATAATTTGTTTCCGTTTGTAACAGCTTAAATGATGGTCATTAATCAAGCCACAGGCTTGCATGTATGCATAGCAAATCGTTGAGCCAACAAACTTAAAGCCACGCTTTTTTAAATCTTTACTACAAGCATCAGACTCAACACTTGTTGTTGGGTAGCCATCTAATCCTCTATATTTTCTAATTATTGTTTTGTTATCAACAAAACGCCAAAGGTAATGACTAAAACTGCCGAATGTTTGCTGAATATCAATAAACAACCGTGCGTTAGTTATGACAGAGTTAATTTTACCTCGATGACGAATGATGTCTGAATTAAGCAACAGCTGTTCAATTTTGTCTTGGTTAAAGTTGGCTACGATATTCACGTCAAAGTTTGCAAAAGCTTTACGATATCCCTGTCTACGCTTTAATATGGTATACCAACTTAAACCTGCTTGTGCAGATTCAAGACATAGGCACTCAAAAAGTTTTTGGTCGTCATAAACAGGTATCCCCCATTCGTTGTCGTGATACTTAACGTAATCTGGTTTTGACAGATCTACCCAAGGGCAACGACATACTGCTAATACTTTTTCTTCTTCTTTGTTTTTCACTGGTAAACCTTTTAACCTAGTTGACTGTTTGAAATAAAAGCAAAATGGCTGTTTTATTAGCAAACAAACCTAAAACTAAGATATTTTACAAAATAGTACTTTACAATAACACGATGAGACTTTAATATTCGCCTCGTTCTCAAGCAAGCAATCTTTTTTGCTTTTTTGTTTACTTCAGGTGAGATGGCTGAGTGGTCGAAAGCACCGGTCTTGAAAACCGGCAAGGGTTTGTAGCCCTTCTAGAGTTCAAATCTCTATCTCACCGCCACATTCTAAAAAACCGCTAATCGAAAGGTTAGCGGTTTTTTTCGCTTAGTGTTTAGCCAATTTAGAGTATAGGGATTTAGAGTATAGGGTTTGTAGCGTTATTCCTTCGAGTAGAGTTCAAATCTCTATCTCACCGCCACATTCTAAAAAACCGCTAATCGAAAGGTTAGCGGTTTTTTTCGCTTAGTGTTTAGCCAATTTAGAGTATAGGGTTTGTAGCGTTATTCCTTCGAGTAGAGTTCAAATCTCTATCTCACCGCCACATTCTAAAAAACCGCTAATCGAAAGGTTAGCGGTTTTTTTCGCTTAGTGTTTAGCCAATTT
>NZ_JBWDLI010000016.1:0-30714 GCF_056238625.1 Colwellia sp. F1 | reverse complement strand
AGAGTATAGGGTTTGTAGCGTTATTCCTTCGAGTAGAGTTCAAATCTCTATCTCACCGCCACATATAAAGGGAGCGGCTAATCATTTTTGTGCCTATTCACATAACCCTAGCCATACCAGATAGGTAGGTCGGACTTCAGTCCGACAAGAAGGAATAAGATTTTCTAACATAGCACCTTATTTACACTGAAAAATGTAACCGACACTTTTCACTTTAAATTTAGTCTATGTGTAAAAAAAATGCCAAATAAAATTAAAGTTTCTACAGCTTCTTCACATTACAATAAATACAACTTTAATAAACTGTGTCTTATATAGTGCTTGGGCTAAACTAATGAAATAGATTTAAATTGTATGAAAACGTGGCATAAATAAACTACATAAAACTTGGAAAGGAAGCAAATTTTGAAAGAAAAAGAAAAAATCGCCTTATTTATTGATGCCGATAATGCGCCTGCTGCAAAGATTGATGTGATTTTGTCTGAGCTTGCTCGGTATGGTGTTGTTAATATTCGTAAAGCCTATGGTAACTGGAAAAGTCCCTGTATTAAACCTTGGGAAGACTTACTTCATGAATACGCTATTCAGCCTATTCAACAATTTGATTTAACCAAAGGTAAAAATGCTACTGACATCGCGCTTGTTATTGACGCTATGGATATTCTTTACACTAAAGATGTAGATTCAATTTGTCTCGTTTCCTCTGATTGCGACTTTACGCCACTTGTTACTCGCGCTTTAGCTGACGGTAAATTTGTTATTGGTTTTGGCGAAAGAAAAGCCCCAAGTGCTTTTGTTAATAGCTGTTCTAAGTTTTTGTTTTTGGATGACATTAAATCCGATACTGAGGAAAAATCGAAAGGAGTAAGGAAGCCCAGTATTAAAAGTGATACAAAGTTGATGAATATGCTACGCCAAGCGGTAGAAGCATCTGAAGAAGATGATGGTTGGGCGCAACTAGGGCCAATTGGTAAACACATATCAAATCACGCCTCCTTTGATCAACGTAATTATGGTTTTAAAAAGCTAAGTGATTTGTTCGCAGCAATTGATTTATTTGAAATGAAACGTACACATGGCTCTGCAACATGGGTTAGAGACGTTCGTAAGCATAAAAGTTGTTAATGAAATAGTCAGCCGTTAAAGGACTTGTAAATGGATTTATCAATTTACCTCAACATGATGATTAGTGCCGCTTGGTATTTAATACCGATATTCCTATTTGCTGTCATCATAAAATCAGCATGGTTCAAAGGCGTTTTGGGTGAGTGGCAAGTTAACTTGCTCTTTAAGTTTTTCTTAGACAAAAATGAATATCACCTAATTAAAAACGTAACATTGCCTACCGTCAGTGATGATAAAGAGTATGGCACTACCCAGATTGACCATATCATCGTTTCAAAATATGGTATTTTTGTTGTTGAAACTAAGAATATGAAAGGATGGATCTTTGGTAGTGAAAACCAGCAGCAATGGACGCAACAAATTTTTAAGCATAAATCTACATTTCAAAACCCACTCCACCAAAACTATAAGCATGTCAAAACGTTAGAAAATATTCTATATGCAGAAAGTAACGCAAAGAACAATAGTATATTCTCAGTCATTATCTTTATTGGTGATAGCACCTTTAAAACGAAGATGCCAGAGAATGTGAGGTTTGCTCGCGGTGTTATTGATTATATTAAAAGTAAAACTGACACTATTCTCAATGAGCAGGAAGTAATCAATGTTATTGAGGAGATTGAAAGCGGACGATTAGCACGTAGCTTTAAAACAAACCGCCAGCACGTTAAGCATGTACGAAAAATAATAGAAGAAAAACCTGATATTAAGCCTTGTATAAAGTGTGGTGCTGAGATGGTATTGCGTAAAGCTATTAAAGGTAAAAATGCAGGTAATGAGTTTCTCGGCTGTAGTGCTTTCCCCAAATGTCGCAATGTAATTAGGACTCGATGAATAACTAAAGATATAAAATTGCATTGTATGATATGACACCATCTTTGAATCGTTTATAAAACCATGTAATTTTTTCAGGTAACTAAGTATTACTTACACAGTTTTGCCGTAATTTAGCATGCTAAATCCTTTGCTTTTTTTGATGTTGTTTTAAGTTGTTGATTTTAAAATTAAATTAAGATTGTTTTGGTTTGGAATAGAAGTTGCTCTCATTAGTATGGCTTATACGGAATAAACTGTATTTAATTTTTCAATTTACCTCGGAGGGGACCATGGCAACTTCAACTGCTACTACTAAAGCGAAAAATGTAAAACAAACAAACACGCGTTCAGCGAGCCCAATTGCCGATCATGTAACGGAAACACTTCATCATTCAGTTGACGCACTAGGCGGACACGCCGTTACAGCAGAAGAGAAAATACGTGCAACTGCGGCACATTCATCAGAAGCAATGGCGGATAAACAACAACAAGCGACGCAATACTGGAAGCAATCAGCTGTAGGTAAATATACAAAAGAAAACCCTGTTGCTACAGCAGGTATTGCTTTTGTTGCTGGTATGTTGTTAACCACTTTACTGAAAAGAAAATAATTCAGTAATAATGACAAGCTCAACGCAAGATAAAACCAATGAAGCGCGACCAACTGAGTCACCAGAGGACGTTGACCTTTCAACAGTACTATTGGCTTGGGATAAAGCACTTAAAGGCTTGATGGCCAAATTTGAAAGTTACTCAACGGTTGTCGCTTCAGATTTTCGTTTGTCAGTTAAGGCTATTGTGGTCGCTTTAATTAGCATGATGGCTTTAGTGTGTATTGCAGGTGTTATATGGGTAACGTTGTTAATAGGGATAACCTATGGTTTAACAACATTAGGGCTCAACTGGTTGTGGTGCCTGCTGATAATTATCGCCCTGAATGTTATAGCGCTAATGCTGGCTAAGCGAACTTTCATTTTAGCATTCAAATCAATAGATATGAAAACATCTGCCGAGCTCATTTTTAATGCTTCTAAACATACTTCCCAACATTATACTAACGACAGCAAGGTGTAAAATACTGTTATGTTTGATCCACTTAAAGAAGAAAAGTTGACGTTACAACACGCCTGTATCAATGCTCAATTGACAACTAAGTATACACAACGACAATTAGATAATGCCAAATTACAAACTAAGGCGTTTATGGCTTCACCTACAGGTATTGCCACCATGTTTTCTGTAGGCTCAATTAGTGCGGCACTACCGATCAAAGATAAGTCGTCAGTTTCAGCACTAACTTCCTTAGTTGCTAAGCTTTTATAACTGAGCGTCTGTAACAAACTTTAACGAGTTTAACCTAATATAGCTTGCAACTTAAGATAATATTAATGTAATGCCTTAACGCTTTCTCTGCTTGCGCTCGATCACTAGCCGCTCGACTTTCTCACTAAAACTGCCAGATATAGTATTTACTTAATGATTATTGATGTACTTCAAGTGCATTATTGTTGAATAGCATTCGTGAATTTGTTATACCTTAAGTGTACTTTCTTAAAAAAGTACTATTGTTCGCCTCATATTAACTTAAAGAAGCATCACTACATGTTATCTTAAGACACTATCACCGCATTCAGTTAGTAAACGCCACCCGTAGATTAAATTAGTTATTAGGTCATATAAAAAACGATGTATAGAGTAGAGTTGTTTTCTAACAGTAAAAGCCGTTTTGCGCTAACATCAATATTAAGCATTGTTGTATTTGTTGTTGGGATATTATTGACGATACTATGGTGTCAAAAAGTGGTGGAGAATGATATCGCTAAAGAGCAGCAGCGATTTAATCAAGAAGTTACTAAAGGTATTGCCAGAATAGAAAGGCAGATGGAAACCTACCAACAAGTGCTTAGGGGAGTAAAAGGGTTATTTGTTGCTTCAGAGCTGGTCAGTAGAACGGAATTTAAAAAGTACACTGAAGAATTGGCGCTAACACACTATTTTCCGGGCATTCTAGGCGTTGGTTTTGCGCAATACATTAAACCTGATGAGCGAGTAAACCATATTGCTAAGGTTAGGGCAGAGGGTTTTCCACACTATAATCTTTTACCAGAAGGTAGGAGAGAAGATTATAGTGCTATTGTATTTCTTGAGCCATTTAGTGGCAATAATGTTAAAGCTTTTGGCTATGACATGTATTCAGAAAGTGTTAGGCGTGAAGCCATGAATAAATCATTGCTAAATAATAAACTAGCTCTTTCAGGTAAAGTTAGTTTGCTTCAAGATGCTGAACGTGGCCCTATAGCCGGTGTGTTGTTATACCTGCCAGTTTATCATAATAATGAAAACAAGGATGGCGTTAACACTCCTAGCTTACACGGCTGGGTTTATGCCCCGTTTAGTATGGATATACTAATGGAGGGAATTCAACTTAATGACTTTACCATCGACTTAAGCATTTATGATGGTAAAACTGTAAATGAAGAGGCAAAACTCTATTCAACCAGCAATACTCTGCAGCTTGATAATGCTCAGCAAACAGACTTACGATCATTTTATCAGCAAGAACAAGTGAATATTGCGCAAAGAACATGGACGGTTGTGTTCTGGGCGAATAATCGTGTTAGCCACACGTATAATAATACACAAGCGATTGTTGTATTGTTGTTGGGCGGATCATTTTCACTGTTAATATCATTACTTGTTTGGTCTTTATCTACAGGCAAAAACCGGGCTGAGGCTAAAGCAGCACTTATCAATAAGGAGTTAATTGAAACAGAGTTTCGTTTTAAATCGGCATTATTAGGTGCAGGACATGGCGTTTGGGACTGGGATATTGTTAATGATAGTGTCACCTTTGATAGTAAATGGAAATCTATGCTTGGTTATGCCGATGATGAAATAAAAAATGAACCTTCACAATGGCAACGTTTAATACACCCACTTGACTATGAGCGCAGTCAAGCGGCCGTTGCTGACTTTATAACAGGTAAAAGTAAGGAATTTAGATTAGAGCATAGACTAAAAAGTCGTGATGGTCAGTGGATATGGATTGTTGCTAAAGGCGATGTTGTCAGTTGGACAGAAGATGGTCGAGTTGCTCGTACTATTGGTACTCATACGAATATTACCGCTCAGAAAAATTTAGAAATAGCGCTTACCGAAAGTGAGCAACGCTTTCGAGGCGCGTTTGAAACAGCTGCAATGGGTATTGCATTGGTTGGGCTTGACGGTAGGTGGATTCAAGTTAATCCATCGTTGCTTGCTATGCTGCAATATGATGAAAAAACACTTCTGAAGCTAACTTTTCAAGATATTACCCACCCAGAAGATCTTGATTTAGATCTGCAACATTTAAGGTCGCTGGTGGCTGGAGAAATAAATAGCTATCAAATGGAAAAGCGTTATTTTTGCAAAGATGGCTCAATTATTTGGGTATACCTCAGTGTTTCTATGGTAATAGACTCAAATGGAAAACCCGTGCATTTTGTTTCCCAAATTGAAAATATTACTGTACGCAAAAAACTTGAAAAGTTGGTCTTACATCAAGCGAGCCATGATGAGTTAACGGGATTACCCAACCGTCGACTCCTTAAAGATAGACTAGAGCAGACATTAGATTTAAGCCGTCGATATAAAAGACCCTTTGCAATTATGTATATTGATGTTGACCATTTTAAACTTGTTAATGACGAGCATGGACATGATGTAGGAGATGAGTTACTGATATGGCTAGCCAGTAAGTTAAGTTCTTGTCTGCGAACAACAGATACCTTGGCTCGTCAGGGAGGAGACGAGTTTGTGTTAATATTACCAGAAATAAAGGCACCTGAAGATGCAACCCAAGTTGCAAGTAAAATCTTTGATGCGATCAACGAAGTGTTTTTAGACGGTATTCTTCAACACCCCGTATCGCTTAGTCTTGGTATTGCTGTTTTTGACCCGCAGAGTGATGATTCAATTGAAGACTTATTAAGAAAGGCTGATGTGGCGCTTTACCAAGTAAAACGTGGAGGCCGTAATGGTTTTAAACTTTATAATGATGATGAAAGCTCTTAATTAGTAAGAATTATTATTTATTTTTGCATATAAAAAAGGGGCTAATATAGCCCCTTTTTATTGCCCAAACCTAAAGAACAATAGGTTTTATTACATATCAGTGCTTATTCAGCAGCAGCAGACTCCGCTTCTGATAATGGATGCGACACTAGACGAATACTATCAAAAAATGCGCTAGTGCCGTCTTCCGCTGCACCATCAGCCGTTAATGAAACATTATCAACACGCAGCTCATTAGCTTTAGATGAATCACTAGTTAACTTATCAGTATCATTCGAGTCAACAGCTTTATTCTTTATCAGCTGTGGTTTCATGGCAATAGTAATGGTTACCGATGTATTATTAGCTGAATTAATTGCTTGAATGTAACGCTTGAAGCTTTTATCAAGGTTAGCATCAATCAAGTCATCCATGTCTAACTCTAGATCTGTAATCAGTGCGGACTCGTTGCCAACAACATTAACAATAACAGCAGCACCAGCGGCTCTACTTTGTATAAGTAGGTCAAAACCAAAGTCATACTCTTTATTGGTTTCAACAGCAACCGTTTGCGAGATACTTGGACTTGAATTTTCGTGAGCTACGCTGGTATACCGTAGTCTGGCTGAACCAGTACCAGCGGTGCCTGTAGCAGTATCACCAGACGACCCTACAGAGCCTTCATCGCCAATATCCCAGGCATCTAATGATTTATCACCTCTAAAATCAACAAAGTCTGAATCAATTACATATTGAACAGGTAAGCCATCATCAACCATTGCCGTAATGACTGCAGTAGTACCAGCCCCAGAATTAAAGGTTACTGAACTAAAACCGTAACTGTCAGATTGGCGTTCAGCAGCATAGGTTTCACCGCCTACAGTAACTGCTAATTTTGCTGTACCCTTCATAAATGCTGACAAGGTATAGTTAGTATTAGCGTCAATAGTAACTGTTTGCTCTGCGTTAGCCGCATTACTATCGATTTTTAATGATTTGCCACGAGAGAAAACATCCTCAGGCGCTGTTGCTTTAGTGACAATAACGCCACCATTATTTGTCCACCCTGTTAAATCTCCGCTATCAAAGTCATGGTTCGTAATATTAACTTTTTTAACGTAAATTTCACCTGGTGTTGGTGTATAGCCTTTAGGGCCAACATCAGCAGGTGTTAACGGTGATAACATTACATCAGTTGTTAATACTTCATCTGCGCCAGACATCGTTGCTTCTGAACGAACTTGACCGTCCATATCAATTGTAGGCAAGTCAAAACTTCCAACATCAACAACGGCTGCACTTAATGTTGGGCTGGAAAGAGTAGGGCGATATAAGCCATTACTGTCTTTCTCTAGCACAGCATCTTCAAAGCTAAAACCTGTAACTGAGACTACATCATTATCAGCTAATGATTGACCGAACACATAATTGCCGTCATACGTACCTGATGGCATATTCTCACCGTTTGTACGGATAACGGGGCCAATAGCATCGGCGATAACATTGTTAACGAGATAAATACTTGTAGGAGCATTGTTTTTATTACCGCCAGATACATTTAAACTATTGACACTATCAACAATAGTATTATGAGCGATTAAAACGTTTTCTACATCTTGGTAACCATTTTCTGTATCGCCTGAGCCATCACTTGTGGTTAATACAATACCACCGTTCCAGTTTGAACTAAGAAAACGAGCCCCCTCAATGTAGTTGTTCGTTACTGTATGTTCTCCGTCAACTAAACGAATGCCACCTGAGAATGGATTATCGTCTCCAAAGATGAAATTGTTGCTAATATTAGCGCCTTCACCATGTCGACTTACAATAGAACCATTACTGTCGCGTACCGTATTGTTACGAATTATATTGTTCGCTGATTTATTAGAAATTATTTCAGCTTCTCCTTGAATACGTTCAAAATAGTTATTTTCAACAGTTGTGTAGGAGGGGGCTGAATGTGTGGTACTTAATCCTATACGAATTCCTTCATACTCATTATCACTCGCGCCAGCGTAGCCACGGCCAAATGCAGGTGCACGGTCACTAAAGTAGTTGTAATCAATTAGTGCATAATCGGCTGGAAAACCATAAGCATTAAAGTCTTCTTCTGATGTCCATCGGCCAAATACCATTAATGCACCACGAGACTCTTTGCCTGAAAAGTAACTATGATCTACGCGGTTATGGTGTCCATAAAACTCAACCCATTTTGAAGCACTATAGTCACCGTCATCCATATCAATTAATGATACTTCAGTGACACGACAGTAATTACACGCTTCGCCATTTTCAAATTTAATGATAGAGCTGCCTGATTTACCGTCACGTAAAACTAAGCCTTGTATGACAATATGCTCACCACCAATTCTTATGGATGATTCACCACCTGAAATAACAGCACCACCTGAGTTTTCAGCAGCAACTGTAATTGGTTGGTCTGCTGTACCTATAGCTTCAACACGCAATTCAAGTGGGCCAGTATAGTTACCATCAGCTAAACATAGCGTATCACCCGCTGCTAAGTTATCGGCAGCTTCTTCTAATGCTGAAATAGTTGATACTGTTTGAGTACAATTAACTTCAGGCACAGTATCAGCACCCACCAATATTGTGGTGTCGAGGTATTCAGGACCTGTAATAGAAATGGTTATTGCTGCTTGGGTGCCATCTACTGAAAAAATAGGGATAATGTCTATCAGTGGCTCAGAGTTTTCGTCTAATGCTACTACGTCAACATGATCTTTATTTACAGTGTATTGCCACTTGTGTTTGCCATCAATTGTTGCAATTGAGAAAGTTCCGTAAGTTGTGGCTACATTACTTTGGCTTTGGATTTTTTCTTCACCAGCATCTTCATCACTAAACCAAATTTGTATATCTAGTGATCTTTCTGAATTACTAGCAATGCTTTCTGCATAGCCCGTCGTACCGAAGCTAGCATTTGGTTCACTGTTATCAGTTTCACCATCGCCAGTTTCACCATCGCCAGTTTCACCATCACCAGTTTCACCATCACCAGTTTCACCATCACCAGTTTCACCATCACCAGTTTCACCATCGCCAGTTTCACCATCACCAGTTTCACCATCACCAGTTTCACCATCACCAGTTTCACCATCGCCAGTTTCACCATCACCAGTTTCACCATCGCCAGTTTCATTATCGCCAGCTTCGTCGTCAATTACTTTAGTGGTAAATAAATCAGAGTAAACATCATCAATATATATTTTATTGGTTGCGTTACTGTTATCACCGGTATAAATGACTAAGTGTGTTGGGATATTTGTTGCATCTAAACCAGAGTCACTTTGTAGGTAGGTACCAATAACAGTACCATCAATCGTCAGCGTAACATCTGTATCAAGAGCGTTGCTAACATTGGGCGCCCAAGAAATTTCATATTCAACCCAAGAGTCAGGTGTAACAGTTGTTATGTCTGGATCGCTTGAGCCTGCTTCATAGGCAACATTACCTGAGCCACTGACTTTAAACTCAAAGAAGCGGTCAGCATTATTCTTACCCGTACCAATATTAATATAGCTTGATTTTTCACTGACACTATCGACATACATATTAAGCTTAACAGAGCCAGTTCTTGTAGCGCCATCTGAAAATGCTTTAGTTGCGTAGGGTTTGGTAGAAGTTGAGCCATCATGTAGATAGAGGGATTGAGCGCCAGACAGGAACTTTTCATCACTAACCATGGCGACAGTTGTTTCGTCAGTATTGTACGAGTCCCAATCATCAGTAGTACCAATATCAATACCTGAAGTATAGCTTTCAAAATCTTCAGGGAGGGAGACTGTACTATCACCAGTTTCACCATCGCCAGTTTCATTATCGCCAGCTTCGTCGTCAATTACTTTAGTGGTAAATAAATCAGAGTAAACATCATCAATATATATTTTATTGGTTGCGTTACTGTTATCACCGGTATAAATGACTAAGTGTGTTGGGATATTTGTTGCATCTAAACCAGAGTCACTTTGTAGGTAGGTACCAATAACAGTACCATCAATCGTCAGCGTAACATCTGTATCAAGAGCGTTGCTAACATTGGGCGCCCAAGAAATTTCATATTCAACCCAAGAGTCAGGTGTAACAGTTGTTATGTCTGGATCGCTTGAGCCTGCTTCATAGGCAACATTACCTGAGCCACTGACTTTAAACTCAAAGAAGCGGTCAGCATTATTCTTACCCGTACCAATATTAATATAGCTTGATTTTTCACTGACACTATCGACATACATATTAAGCTTAACAGAGCCAGTTCTTGTAGCGCCATCTGAAAATGCTTTAGTTGCGTAGGGTTTGGTAGAAGTTGAGCCATCATGTAGATAGAGGGATTGAGCGCCAGACAGGAACTTTTCATCACTAACCATGGCGACAGTTGTTTCGTCAGTATTGTACGAGTCCCAATCATCAGTAGTACCAATATCCACTCCTGTAGTATAACTTTCAAAGTCTTCGGTAATGGAAATAGTAGCGCCACCCGTTTCATCGCCACTTGCTGTGCCAGTAATAGTCATGGTAACCGTTGCTTGTGCACTATCACCATCAGTCGTGTCTACAGTAAATATATCAACTAACTCAGCACTTTCAGCTAAGCCACTAACACTCTCTGTAGCAAGAGTGTACAGCCACTGACCTTCTGAATTGATATTAAAACTACCATATGAACCTGTAGTATTTATTTGTTCTATAATTTTATCACCGTCAAGGTCTAAAATAGAGAGACTACCGGTAACCATATCATCTTCATTCGTTAGTTCCCCAGTAAAGTCTCCAATTAATGTTGCAGGAGAGTTTAAATTTTGGCTTAACACTTGACTGGCACAGCCAATAACTTTTACTTCTTGTAAATTAGTCCACTCACTATCAAGGCTACGTACAACAGAAATACGCACATATTGAGCTTCAGATTCTGTTACATCAACAGTTTCATACTCTGTAACCGCATTTTGAGTTCCAGTGGTTTGAGCCAACACTGACACCCAAGTAGTGTTATCATTAGATGTTTCAACTTCGTAATTAACTAAGCGGCCTGCGGTATCAGATTTACCCCATAAAAAGCTTAGTTGAGTAATTTTTGTTACTTCAGCAAGCTTAAGTGTAATTGACTCTTTCTCATTCACACCGTCAAGTGTTTGTACTGTCCATGATGTGCTTTCGTCCATGTCAATTGCATTACTACCGAACGCGTTTTTTGATATTTGATAGGCTGAAGCTAATGCGCCGGCAATTGTTTGATTGGTGTTACATTGAACAACACCATCTGAGCCGCCATCTGAACCACCATCTGAGCCGCCATCTGAGCCACCATCTGAGCCGCCATCTGAGCCGCCATCTGAGCCGCCATCTGAGCCACCATCTGAGCCGCCATCTGAGCCACCATCTGAGCCACCATCTGAGCCACCATCTGAGCCACCATCTGAGCCACCCTCTGAGCCACCATCTGAGCCACCATCTGAGCCACCATCTGAGCCGCCATCTGAGCCGCCATCTGAGCCGCCATCTGAGCCGTCATCTGAACCACCGTCTGAGCCACCATCTGAGCCACCATCTGAGCCACCATCTGAGCCACCATCTGAGCCGCCATCTGAGCCGCCATCTGAGCCGCCATCTGAGCCACCGTCTGAGCCGCTATCTGAGCCGCCATCTGAGCCGCCGTCTGAGCCACCGTCTGAGCCGCTATCTGAGCCGCCGTCTGAGCCGCTATCTGAGCCGCCATCTGAGCCGCCGTCTGAGCCACCGTCTGAGCCGCTATCTGAGCCGCCGTCTGAGCCGCCGTCTGAGCCGCCGTCTGAGCCATCAGGGATCACGATGCTATTGGAAAGATCTTGTAATTCTTGCTCTAATTCACCTTGAGCTAAGCCACTCTCAGTTAACTTCACTACTTTGCTTAGTATTACTTCTGCTACCGTTGTCGCATTGCGCGTAATTTCATTAATGTTGCTAGGGTTAGCTGATATACTTTTAACAATAGACGGACTAAGTGCCTGAATCGTTTGCTCTACCGCTGTTAAATCTTTAGTCGTTATTGGTGTTACTGAACCGGCTTGTTCAGCGAGTAATTCTGCTATCAAGGCACTAGAGACTTGCGCATGTAAGCGAGCGCTTTCTAATTGAGTTTCACTTATTTCTGCTGTGGTTGAGTTAAGCTCGCTAAATGCGGCTGCGCTACCATCTGAAATTGCACTTATAATGGCGGAAAAGTTATTGAAATTGTCTTTTGAGAGTGTTTCATTGTTATTACTAATAAAATTTTTAGTGGCATTGGTTATAGCTGTTGCTATTATTTTAACAACATTGCTATTAGCTTTAACCGATGCGTTGACCGCATCATTAATTTTTTCAGTTACGATACCTGCAATTAGTAAGTTTTCGGGAGCTATATCTCCAGTTACCTTTTTAGGAAGAACAGTATTGCTAACGATTAAAGTGGCAACTTCAGCTAGCGAATCATTATCTGTTGCGAGATAGTCAGCTGTAACTTGCTCTGGTGTTAAGCCTAATGACTGGGCAACTACCTGTTTAGCTTGCTCAATGTCATCAGTGTTTACTTCGCCTGTAGTATTTGCGGCAGCGGTCATTGATATTAAAGTTGTGAGTGGTGTTGCTATTTTTTCACCAGGTAAAGAAACTAATTGAAAGGCAGTTTCTTTGGTAAATGGAATTCCATCAGGGTTTTCTTCTGTAATGGTGTCTTCATCGACTGCGCCTGCTGGTATATCTACAACTATTACGGCATTATCTGAGTCAATATCTAAGTCCGTGATAACAATTGTTCCTTTACCGCCAGTCCCTGTGGTAACCGAAGGTTCTCCATCGTCTTTTATGCCATTTCGGTTAATATCAACAAATGCACTTGCGCCGCGGATATAACCATCGATAACGGTAATATCAATGGAGCTGTCAGCAGGGATAGGGATATCACCTGGTGTTGCATCTTTGTCGTCTCCCCCACATGCGCTTAGTGATAATGCTAAGGCAAGCGTAATTAGATTCTTATTCATTATTATATTCCTAATATTTTTTGTGTAGTTGCAATATTTAATGAGAATCAACCAATTTATTTAATTACTACTTTCTTGTTGATTAGCTTTAAATATCTAGCGAGCTAAAATGCTTGCTCGCTTTTATTTTTATTGGTTTTTATTTGTGTTAAGCATTGTTTACTTTGCACCTGTGTTACCAAAAGGCATGCTTACCACCTTATTGGTAATTGTTTTTCTTGTTTGTTGTAATACCGATTTCCAGAGTGCTATCTACCTTTATACAAACTAATTGAGGTAAATACAACCAGATATTTTTTTGTATATATATTATAAGTTAGTTAACTACTCGCTTTTATGTGCCTTAATAAAGCCAATAATAGAAGGGAGGGTTAAACAGAAGATAATTTTATTTGTTTTAGTTGCGTTAGGTTTTTAACTATAAGTTTTTGATTTGTTTGTTTATGTTTTTTAACTTTTGAATAATGAGAGGGTGTTACTTTTTACTTGATATGAATAGTAGTGTTTAAAAGTTTCTTGTTTTAAGTTTTAGAGGTCGTGCCTTTTGGTATTACCTGTTTCTTGCTTGTGTTATTGCCACGTTTGTTTATTGGTAATGGTTATTAGAGGTGTGTGTATTTACTATTCGGGTGGGAGAAAAAACAATATCCATTGCATTAAATTTACTCAATGCTCGAAACATAACTTATTGATACTAAGTTAACTCTCCTTTGTGCACTGTTGCTGCTATGGAGGTTTATTAACAGTGTCAACAATAACTAAAGATCACTAAGGTATTAATTGATAGAGTAACTCAAGAAATTTGCTGTGTTATTAAGCAGTTAACAGCAAATAAGCCTTATGGTGACTCTATTTTTTGAGAACATAGTGCTGATGCATATTTGTCTGGCTAAGAGCGTATCAGTTTGCATAAAGATGTGCCTTTATATGACTCTTTATTCGTATTGATGTAAATTTAAAAAATTCCTAATTTTATTTTCTTGCTCCATTGCGTCCTCGAACCCTAATTTGATTAATTCTCGGCAAAAGTTTTTTTCAAATAATAAGTAACTGATAATACTTGAATCTGCGTCATTGCTAATACCTGCGCTACGCAATAAAAGCCTCACAGGTAAGGGTAAGTCGTTGTAATAGTTAAGCGCGATAGTATTGAAGTCGTGACTGGGGTTAATAATGTAGCTATCAATGTGTTTTAGCCCTTCAATATTTTCTTTTTTACTTTCTGGAATTAGCTTTAAGGTTTTGTTGATGCGATCCATGCGCTCTAGATCGCTACTCATGGTATCTGCAAAAATTGAGTCGAGTAAATGCCCAGCGATGGTTGCGGCGGTAGGTGGGCGAGGGGTATTTTCATTAGCATACACAGCTACTTTGGGTTGCTCTACACCAATAATAAAAATGCGTTTTGCACCTAAGTGAATGGCAGGACTTAGCGGTGATAGTTGGTGGACAGAGCCGTCACCAAAGTGATTCTTTTTTATTTTTACTGAAGGGAATACTAAGGGAATGGCTGCTGATGCCATTAAATGCTCGGTATTAAGTTGTGTCGGTTGTCCGCAGCGTTTGGCCCTACTCCATGGGGTAATGGTGTCATCTGCCTGGTAAAAGCTAATGGAGTTTCCTGTACTATAACTTGATGCCGTGACTGACGTGGCTGATAAGTACCCTTGTAGAATATTATTGTCAATACGCTTGAAGTTCATCACCGAGTTTAAAAGCTGCCTAAGTGGTGTGTTGTTCAATAAACTACGCGGCAATTTATTGGCGTAATCAGCTTGAAAACTCGCCAACATGCCTTTTCCTATATGACCAAAAACACCCCGAGAATTATTATGATAAATTTTGCTCGTATCAAGATTTTTCCATACCCATTCAAGTTTTTTTACCCCTAAATGAAAACATGATGCATAGCAGCCTAAAGCGGTGGTATTTATTGCGCCGGCAGACGTACCACAAAGAATAGGAAAGGGGATGCCGTGGCTCCTAGGGATAAACTTTGTAATAGCAGAAAGGACGCCTACTTGGTAAGCCGCTCGAGCTCCGCCACCGGTTAACACTAAAGCGTTTTTACTGGCAACATAATTGTGTCTTCTTGTCATAACATATTTTCTTAAGTACAGGTGTTAATAGGTTGTCATTAAGTAGTTGATATCACTAGTTAGGGGGTAAGTCTAGTATTAAAATTTAGACAAAAAAAAGTCAGCATAAGCTGACTTTTTAAAATGACATAGAATTATTAACAATTAATCTTCTACTTCTTACCGTTTGCACCTAAAAGATGTAAATAGTATTAAGCAGTGTGCCTAGTTGAAAATAATTTATTAGCTGCTAATGCGTTCATTTGCAGCATCTATCAATGGTTGCGATCCAGTTTGTAAGGCAGCTAAGTTATCAGAAACAACACTCTTTGGTAATCTTCCAATCATCAAAGCGCCTGTTTCAACAGCGCCACTTGCCGAAGCAAACTCTAATAAGTTTTTACCATTACACTGAATACCGTCGAAGATACGACGAATTTTTAGTTTATTCGTCTTTAAAAATGAACGCATGCGTCTCTTGTCGTCAGCAGCTACATACTCACATATACTTTGTGCAATGTTCGAAGCTTGTGCTTTAGGTGTCGATACAGCAGACGTTAATATTAAAACAGTGATGGTAGAAGCTATTAATAATTTTTTCATTTTAGTAACCTTTTATATAAATGGATTATTAAAAGAAAAAACCACGGGATGTACCTATTAACGAGGTAACTCCGCTGCCGTAGATTTTCAACTATTAGAAAACCCCTTAGGCCGGTGGTTTTGCGTAGTACACTTTCGTGAACCTTGCCTTTTCTTTGTCAATAGTAATTATCGCCAATATTGTAAAGAAATGCAACTTTTCACATAAGTTGTTGTAATATTAAACATATAAATTACTATATCCTGCCGTGTAAGGATATAGTAATAACATGTTAAATTTATTGTGTTTTTTGTTTTTGTTACGTAAAAAACAAGGCTGTTTAGTGTGCTTTATTTGAATGTTTTGTGCGTGTGAAATAACGGAAGCAATTTCAGAAAAAATATAAAATCTTTAATCCCTTTAACCTTTAAAATTGCATTTCGGGCGTATTTTCACCTACGACAAGTTCACCTTCTGTTAACGCGATAATTTCTTCTACTGACACACCTGGTGCGCGTTCTAATAAATGAAATTTACCCTGTTTAATTTCGATAAGTGCTAGGTCGGTGAGTACTTTTTTGATACAACCTTTGCCGGTTAAGGGGAGGGTACAGTTATTTAAAAGTTTAGAAATGCCATGTTTTGATGCATGTGTCATAGTAACAATGATGTTATCAGCACCTGCTACAAGGTCCATTGCTCCGCCCATGCCTTTGATTAATTTTCCTGGGATCATATACGAAGCAATATTACCATTTACATCGACTTCAAAAGCACCAAGGACTGTGAGGTCAACATGGCCACCACGAATCATGGCAAATGAATCTGCAGAGCTAAATAGTGAAGCGCCTGTTGCCATAGTAACAGTTTGTTTGCCGGCGTTAATTAAATCGGCATCTATTTCGTCTTCGGTTGGAAATTGCCCCATTCCTAGCAGGCCATTTTCAGATTGTAGCATCACCTCGATACCTTCAGGGATATAGTTAGCAACGAGTGTAGGAATGCCTATACCTAAATTTACGTAGTAACCATCTTGAAGTTCTTGGGCAACACGTTGTGCAAGTTGTTCTCTTGATAGAGCCATTGTTAATCTCCTTTGCTGTCGTTAGTTAAGTACCATTGATGTACTAATACCCTAGGTTAGTGTTTTAGCTAACCCCATAATTAGGTGATGGTATTAAACTGGTAGCCAGCGTAATTGTTATTTTTAGTATGAGTCTTATGAACGAATAGTGCGTTGTTCTATGCGCTTTTCGAATGTGCCTAAAATTAAACGATCGACATATATGCCGGGTGTATGAATTTGATCTGGGTCTAACTCGCCAGGTTCAACAATTTCTTCTACTTCAACCACGGTAATTTTTCCAGCAGTGGCAGCCATAGGATTAAAGTTACGGGCAGTTTTTCTATAAACTAAGTTGCCATATCGATCGGCTTTCCATGCTTTTACAATGGCGAAATCACCGGTAATTGCTTCTTCTAAAATATAATCTCGGCCATTAAATTGGCGCTCATCTTTACCTTCAGCAACGGGGGTGCCGACACCTGTAGCGGTATAAAACGCGGGGATTCCTGCACCACCGGCACGCATTTTCTCGGCTAGTGTCCCTTGCGGTGTCAATTCAACCTCTAATTCACCGGCCATCATTTGTCGTTCAAATTCAGCATTTTCTCCGACATATGAAGCAATAATTTTTTTTATTTGGCGCTCAGGAAGTAAAATTCCTAAGCCAAAATCATCAACGCCGCAGTTATTGGATACTAACGTTAAACCTTTTGTGCCTTTGCGCTTGATTTCATTAATTAAGTTCTCAGGAATTCCGCATAAACCAAACCCCCCTGCGATAACAGTCATGTTATCGGTTAGCCCAGCCATTGCTTCGTCATAACTAGACACTACTTTGTCAAATCCTGCCATTATATTATCCTCAATGTTTGTACTTGTTTGTTCGTTGCTTATTATTTTTTATATAAAATAATAAGCACTTTTATTTGAGCTGTAGTTAACTGTTGTTAGCGCTTATTAGCTAGGTAAGCATTTGATACTTTTGATATAGGTGCTCTGCCAAGCTTATCGCTGATAAACCAACCTGCTTCAAGTAATTGCGTAAAGTCTATGCCTGTTTCAATATTTAAACCATTGAGCATGTACACAAGATCTTCAGTGGCTACATTGCCTGACGCACCCTTAGCATAAGGGCAACCACCTAAGCCTGCAATAGCACTATCGACGACCTTAATTCCCATTTGCAGGGCAGTGTAGATATTCGTTAATGCTTGTCCATAAGTGTCATGAAAGTGGACTGCTAATTTATTTATTGGGATGTGAGCGTTAACGGCTTGTATCATGCTAGTTACCTGTGCGGGCGTACCCACACCAATCGTGTCTCCCAGGGATATCTCATAACAACCCATTTCGTATAGCTTTTTAGCAACATTAGCAACTTGAGTAGGCGTTACCTCGCCTTCGTAAGGGCAGCCTAAGGTACAAGACACATAACCACGCACCTTAATGTTTTTTTGTTTGGCAACCGTCATTATGGGAGCAAATCGCGCAAGGCTTTCTTCAATGGTACAGTTAATGTTTTTTTGACTAAAGCTTTCAGATGCAGCGCCAAAAATAGCCACTTCGTCTGCATTGGCTATCATTGCCCCGTTAAAACCATGCATGTTGGGAGTTAGCGCTGCATAAGTGACACCATTTTTCCGGGTTAACTTTTCAAACACTTCGCTTGAGGTTGCCATTTGTGGCACCCATTTAGGGGAAACAAAACTACCGCTTTCTATGTAGTTAATCCCAGCATCAGCAAGCTTTTCTATTAGCGCTATTTTATCATTTGTATTAATAAGAGTCGCTTCGTTTTGCAGGCCATCTCTTGGGCCAACTTCAACTATTTTAACCTTATTAGGTAGCAGAAGGGGGAAGGTATTACGCATGCTTACACCTTATCGTTAGCTGTGGTTACGGTTGATGCTGTCTGATGATTTACTGTTGTCTTGCTGACAAAAAGTCAATAACGCTACGCCACCGTCAATTTTTTCACCCGCCTGAAAAAAAACCTCACTAATGGTGCCATTGTTTGGTGCTTTAATGGTATGTTCCATTTTCATGGCTTCCATAATAGCAAGTGACTGGCCTTTACTGACAGTGTCGCCAGTTTTCACTAATACCCTAACGATAGTGCCATTCATTGGGGCGGTTAAACCACCATGATGACTATCACTTTCGTGTTGGCCACAATCAGGTAATACATGGCTAAAATCAAAAACACCATTATTTCGGTATAAACGAATATTGTTTTTAATAAGGCTAACGGTGGTTTTACTGCGATGACCATTAATAGTGGTAGAGATAAACTCCTTATTTAAGTTTGCTTGGCAATTAACGTTTTCATTATTGATACTAATGTTATAGCAAGTCTCATTACCTTGTAGTGTTTGTGCAACTTTAACGGTATATTCAATATTATGGTGCGCTATTATAAAGGTATGCAACTGAGCATCATTTAAGCGCCAAGCATTTGCATGGTGCCAAGGTGAGTGTGGGTCATTGTTTTGTTGAGCACTTGCTTTACTTCTTTTGTGCGCTTTTGCTTGCATGTTAAGTAGTAAATACAAAGCGGCAATGGCTAATTCGTCTTGCAAACGCTGTGTTTTATTATGAAAAATAAGATCATTGTTTTTTTCAATAAAGCGCGTATCAATGTCTTTTTCAATAAAGGGCTTTGATGTAGCTAACTTATAAAGAAAATCAATATTTGTGACAACGCCATGTATTCGGTATTCGCTCAATGCTTTACTTAAACGTTGTAATGCTTTGTCACGGTTTTCATCCCATACAATTAGCTTTGCAATCATAGGGTCGTAGTAAACACTAACCTCATCCCCTTGACGGACGCCTGTATCAATTCGAACATGTTCACTTTCAATAGGAGTTTGTAGTAAGCGTAATTTACCTGTTGCAGGTAAAAAATCGTTGTTAGGATCTTCAGCGTATATCCTAGCTTCAAAGGCATGCCCGTTGAGCACAAGTTGTTGTTGATTTTTAGGTAGTTTTTCACCTGCAGCAACACGTAATTGCCATTCTACTAAATCTTGGCCGCTGATCATCTCAGTAACGGGGTGTTCTACTTGTAAACGGGTGTTCATTTCCATAAAGTAGAAAGCACCATCTACGTCAAGTAAAAACTCAACCGTACCAGCTCCTTGGTAGCCAATCGCCTGTGCTGATTTAATTGCTGCCTCACCCATTTTTGCTCGAAGCTCTTCACTCATATCAAAGGCGGGAGCCTCTTCAATTACCTTTTGGTGCCGGCGTTGTACTGAGCAATCTCGTTCAAATAAGTAGACTGCATTTTGATGATTATCACAAAATACTTGAATTTCAACATGACGAGGCTGCGTTAAGTATTTTTCTACTAACATGGTATCGTCGCCAAAAGATGACATGGCCTCACGCTTTGCTGCGGCTAAGCCTTCGTCAAACTCTGCTTCACTCCATAGCTGGCGCATTCCTTTACCGCCACCACCTGCAGTAGCTTTTAATAATACAGGGTAGCCCATATCATCGGCAGCCTTTTTAATAACATCGCTTGTTTGGTCAGCGCCGTGATAGCCCGGCACTAAGGGAACATTGGCTTTTTCCATGATGTTTTTGGCGGCAGACTTTGAACCCATCGCCTCTATTGCGCCAGCAGGTGGGCCGATAAAAATAATATTGTGCGCAGCACAAGCTCTGCAAAATTCTGCATTTTCTGATAAAAAGCCATAACCGGGATGAATTGCTTGCGCGCCAGTTTGTAAGGCTGCAGCGATAACCTTGTCGCCTAAAAGGTAACTCTCACGCGCGGGTGAAGGGCCAAGATAAATAGCTTCGTCTGCCATCTGCACATGCACAGCCTCTTTATCGGCATCGGAGTAAACAGCGACGGTTAACACGCCCATTTTTCGAGCTGTTTTTATAATGCGGCAGGCGATTTCACCACGGTTAGCAATTAATATTTTATCAAACATCTTTTATTTCCTAGAATGCGTTTACAGGTGCTAGTCATGCTTTTGTTATTGCCAGTTTGGCGAACGTTTTTCAAAAAAAGCGCTTAAACCTTCTTGGCCTTCACTTGATACGCGGATAGTGGCGATACGTTCACTTGTATCTGCTAGCAAGGCATCATTGATTTTGTTAAATGCGATTTCTTGGCAAAGTTTTTTTGCTTGCCTTCTTGCTTGACTACCGTTGGTTAGTAAAGTTGCTATCATGTTATTCACAGTATCGTTTAACTGGTGGGGTTCAATCACTTCATCGACTAACCCAAGTTGCAGGGCTTTATCACTAAAGAATCGTTCTGCGGTTTGAAAGTAGCGTCTACTGGCTTTTAAGCCGATTGCTGCAATTACATAAGGGCTGATAGTGGCAGGGATTAAGCCGAGTTTCACTTCACTTAAACAAAAACTTGCTTTGGTGCTAGCTATTACTATATCGCAACAGCTGGCTAAGCCAACCGCACCACCAAACGCAGCCCCTTGAATTTTAGCTATGGTCGTTTGTGGTAGAAAATTCAACGCTTTTAACATTTGAGCTAAGGCATTAGCATCGTTTAAGTTATCTTCATAAGAGTAACTTGCCATCCGTTTCATCCAGCCTAAGTCAGCACCAGCACTAAAGCTTTTACCGTTTGAGGCTAACACCATAATGCTGACGTTATCACGTTTGCTAAGGTCATTAAAAATAGTGGTTAATTGTTTAATAATGTCATCGTCAAACGCATTGTGCTTGTCGGGGTTATTTAAAGTAACGGTTGCAACTCCTTGTTCGTTTACTTCAAATAAAATTTTTTCGTCATTTATAGCCATAATTTGCATCCATAACCTGTGTCCACAATATCAACCTGACTTTTGTTTATATACGTTTTCTATTGGCTTAACAGACAGCCAAAATTAATGTGTAAACTAAAGTTCATAGGCTAAAATCTTACATTCTAAAGACACCAAATTTGGTATCTTCAATCGGTTTATTTAATGAAGCTGAAATAGCTAAACCTAATACTTGCCGTGTATCTGCAGGGTCGATTATGCCATCATCCCATAATCTCGCTGACGCATAATATGGGTGACCTTGGTGTTCGTAATCATCAATAATGGGCTGCTTAAAGGCTTGCTCGTCAGCTTCACTCCAGCTTTCACCAAGTTTTTCTTTTTTATCACGGGTCACTTGTGCCATTACACCGGCAGCTTGTTCGCCGCCCATGACTGAAATACGGGCATTTGGCCACATAAATAAGAAGCGAGGGTCGTAGGCTCGGCCACACATGCCGTAATTACCAGCGCCAAAGCTTCCACCAATTAATACCGTAAACTTAGGTACTTGTGCAGTAGCCACTGCGGTCACCATTTTTGCGCCATGCTTGGCGATACCGCCTGACTCATATTGTTTGCCGACCATAAAACCTGTGATGTTTTGTAAAAACACCAATGGGATTTTTCGTTGGGCACACAATTGAATAAAATGAGCGCCTTTTTCTGCCGACTCGCCAAATAACACGCCGTTATTAGCGACCATACCAACAGGGTAGCCGTAGATGTTTGCAAAACCGCACACTAAGGTGCTGCCATAAAGGGCTTTAAATTCATTAAATTCACTGGCATCAACAATCCGAGCGATCACTTCACGAACATCATAGGGTTGACGGGTATCTTTTGGAATAATGCCGTAGATATCGTTACTAGGGTATTCAGGTGCTTGAACTTCTTGAAAGTTAAGCTCTATGTTTTTAACACGGTTTAAATTTTTAACAGCGCAGCGGGCTATCTTAAGTGCATGGTGATCGTTTTGCGCATAATGGTCGGTAACACCCGATGTACGACAGTGCACATCTGCGCCGCCTAAGTCTTCCGCGGTTACTACTTCACCCGTTGCTGCTTTTACTAAAGGAGGGCCAGCTAAGAATATTGTGCCTTGTTCTTTAACAATAATAGACTCATCTGCCATGGCAGGTACATATGCGCCACCAGCTGTACATGAACCCATGACCACGGCTATTTGTGGAATGTTTTTAGCCGACATGTTTGCTTGGTTAAAGAAAATACGACCAAAGTGCTCTTTGTCAGGAAATACATCGTCTTGGTTAGGTAAATTAGCACCACCAGAGTCAACAAGATAAATACAAGGGAGGTTATTTTCTTGTGCAATGGCTTGTGCTCTTAAATGTTTTTTTACGGTTAAGGGATAATAAGTACCGCCTTTTACCGTTGCGTCATTGGCAACAATAACACATTCTTGGCCGCTCACTCGGCCAATGCCGGTAATTATACCCGCACTTGGCACAGTATCTTGGTAAACCTGGTAGGCAGCTAATTGCGAAAATTCTAAAAAAGCAGAGCCATCATCTAAGAGGGCATTAACTCTGTCTCTGGGTAGTAATTTACCGCGGCTAAGGTGGCGCTCACGCGCATGTTCGCCACCACCAAGTTTTATTTTATCAAGCTTGTTATGTAAATCATCAACCTGCGATTTCATATATGCAGCGTTATCTAAAAAGTCTTGACTGCGTGTGTTAATTTTTGAAATGATCTTAGCCACGGGAGATCCTATTGTCGTTAGTAGTTTTCTTTAAAAAATCAGTTGAATACCTAATGTTTTAGTTTAAAACTAGTTATTATAAATACAGGTAATAACGCGGCGTTGATGATAGCCATTAAGTATTATTTGACACAGTCATTGAGTTAACTAGCAATAAAATAAATTGTTACTTTGACTCATTGAATAACTCACGTCCTATCAGCATTCTGCGGATCTCTGAGGTGCCTGCGCCAATTTCATAAAGCTTGGCATCACGTAATAAACGCCCCGCAGGAAACTCATTGATATAGCCATTACCACCTAATAATTGAATGGTATCAAGTGCCATTTTTGTTGCTAACTCCGCAGCATATAAAATAACGGCGGCAGAATCTTTACGAGTAGTTTCATCGCGATCACATGCAGCAGCAACCATGTAAGCGTATGATTTAGCGGCATTCATCTGTGTGTACATATCAGCAACTTTCCCTTGTACTAATTGAAACTCACCAATTGACTGCCCAAATTGTTTTCGGTCGTGAATATAAGGGACAACTAAGTCCATACAAGCATCCATAATACCTAACGATCCCCCTGATAGAACAACGCGCTCATAATCTAAACCAGACATTAATACACGAACACCTTTACCTTCTTGGCCTAAAATGTTTTCGGCCGGTACTTCACAGTCTTGAAAAACCAGTTCACAAGTGTTTGAGCCACGCATTCCCAGTTTGTCGAGTTTTTGATGGCGAGAAAAACCAGGGTAGTCACGCTCTACAATAAAAGCGGTAATGCCTTTTGACCCCGCGCTCGTATCGGTTTTAGCGTAAATAACAAAAACGTCAGCATCAGGACCATTGGTTATCCACATTTTATTACCATTTAAAATATATTTGTCACCTTGTTTATCTGCGCTAAGTTTCATGCTGACAACATCGCTACCGGCATTAGGCTCGCTCATTGCTAATGCACCAATATGTTCGCCCGTGCAAAGCTTGGGTAAATATTTTAATTTTTGCTCATGCGAACCGTTTTTACGCAGTTGATTTAAACATAAGTTCGACATCGCTCCATAACTTAAACCAACCGAAGCAGAGGCTCGAGAAATTTCTTGCATCGCAACAATATGTTCCAAATAACCTAAACCAGAGCCACCGTATTCTTCTTCAACTGTCATCCCTAATAGACCCATATCGCCAAATTTTCGCCATAAATCGCTAGGGAATTCATTGTCGATGTCAATTTGTGCTGCCCGCGGGGCTATTTCCTCACGCACAAAAGCATTGACTTGATCGCGGATCATATCGACAGTTTCGCCTAAATTAAAATTAAGTGAGTTAAAGGGAGAAATCATGATAGATCCTTTTATTTAATGAGGTTAACTATAGTTGTTACTTGCGATAAATAGTGTCAATTATTGGTTTTTTATTGCGTTAGTTTAGTCAGTATGGCTTGACAATTATCTTCTAAATCATTGAGCTCGATTAGTACCGCATTAATGTCATCAAGTTGTTGCTTTAAATCATTTTTTTTCTGTGAAATTAACGTCATCATACTTGATAACTGTTTGGCGCTAGATTTGTCAGCGTCGTAAAGTTCAAAGAGGCGTCCGGTTTCAGCCAGGGAAAAACCTAAACGTTTACCACGTAATATAAGTTTAAGCCTAACCTTGTCTCTTTGGTTGTAGACACGGGTTTGCCCTTTTCGTGTTGGGCTAATAAGCCCTTGGTCTTCATAAAACCGAATACTACGCGTAGTTATGTCAAATGTTTTCGATAATTCACTAATAGAGTACTGTGCTTGTTTTACTTTATTTTTTATGTCCATTATTGATCTTGTTAACAATGAATGTAATGATGAAGTAATTCTACCTGAAGTTTACGTAAACGTAAAGTTTATATTCAGAGAGTTTAGTGTAACAAACTCATTACAAACCGAATAAAATTGGCGAGACTAGCACTAAAGTTTACGTTGGCGTAAACCCTGTGTTGATGTAGTCTATTTGGCAAATAGTATTTAAAACACCTTATTTTATTTTGGAGAATATCATGTCATCAAGTGACCCTATCGTCATTGTTTCAGCAGTAAGAACCCCAATGGGCGGCTTTAGCGGCTGTTTTGCCAATGTGACAGCGCCTGATCTAGGCGCTGCTGCAATTAAAGCGGCTGTTGCTCAAGCAACATTAGACAGTGCTCATGTTGATGAAGTGATTATGGGCTGTGTTTTACCTGCAGGCTTAAAGCAAGCGCCAGCAAGGCAAGCCGCGATTGCAGCAGGTTTAGACTTATCCACTGTATGTACTACTATTAATAAGGTTTGTGGTTCAGGTATGAAAGCTGCAATGCAAGCACATGATGCTTTACTTGCGGGCTCAATTGACGTTGCGGTAGCTGGTGGAATGGAAAGTATGAGTAATGCGCCTTACCTTTTACCAAAAGCTAGAGCGGGTATGCGTATGGGGCATGGTCAAGTGCTCGATCATATGATGCTTGATGGTTTAGAAAATGCTTACGATGGTGTTTCAATGGGATGTTTTGCCCAAGATACAGCCGATAAAGCCGGTTTTAGTCGTGAAACTATGGATGAATTTGCTATTCGCTCTTTATCTCGTGCCAACGCAGCGATTGAGTCAGGCGCTTTTAAAAACGAAATTACACCCGTTACGGTAACAAGTAGACGTGGTGATACTGTTATTGATACAGACGAACAACCCGCTAATGCTCGGCCAGACAAAATCCCCTCATTACGCGCAGCCTTTAAAAAAGATGGCACGATAACCGCGGCTAATTCAAGCTCAATTTCTGATGGCGCTGCAGCACTTGTTATGATGAAACTGTCAACGGCAAAAGAGCAGGGCTTAACACCACTTTGTAAAGTGGTGGCGCATGCAACACATGCACAAAAACCTGCTGAATTTACCGTCGCGCCAGTAGGGGCAATGAATAAAGTATTAGCTAAAGCAGGTTGGCGTGCAGCAGATGTTGATTTATTTGAAATAAATGAAGCTTTTGCCATGGTTACCATGCTTGCCGTTAAAGAAATGAATTTAGACATAAATAAGGTCAATATTCATGGTGGCGCTTGTGCGTTAGGGCACCCATTAGGCGCAAGTGGCGCACGCATTATGGTTACACTCATTCATGCTCTAAAAAGTAAAGCCCCAACCGATGGTACTAAGCCAAAAGGCGTTGCTGCTTTATGTATAGGTGGTGGTGAAGCAACAGCGATTGCGTTAGAACTACTGTAGTTGATTTGTAAAAATAAGAGAATAAAAATGAATTTTGACTTAACACAAGATCAGCAAATGTTTGCTGACACCGCGAAACAATTTAGTGATACCGAACTATTGCCTAATGCGGCGAAATGGGATCAATACCACACGTTTCCTAAGGAGGTCATTGCTAAAGCCGGTGAGTTAGGGTTTTGTGCTTTGTACACCCCCGAAGTGGCGGGCGGTTTGCAGTTAAGTCGCTTAGATTCATCTATTATTTTTGAGCAATTAGCTATGGGGTGCACAGCAACAACCGCGATGATGACTATTCATAATATGGCTACCTGGATGATAGCAACCTGGGGTAAAAACGTTGTTAAAGATGCCTGGTGTCCCGCTTTAGTTACCGGTGAAAAGCTCGCTTCATATTGCTTAACTGAGCCTAGCTCTGGCTCAGATGCTGCTTCATTAAGAACATCGGCGACAAAAGACGGTGATTATTATCTTGTTAATGGTTCAAAAGTGTTTATTTCAGGTGCTGGCGCTACTGACGTTTTAGTGGTGATGGTCAGAACGGGTGAGGCAGGAGCTAAAGGTATATCAGCCTTGGCCATACCTGCTAACCTAGAGGGGATTATCTATGGTAAAGCCGAAGAAAAACTTGGCTGGAATGCTCAACCTACTCGTCAAATCACCTTTGATAATGTAAAAGTGCCTATAGAAAACTTACTAGGTAATGAAGGTGAAGGTTTTTCAATGGCCATGAAAGGGCTTGATGGCGGCCGTATTAACATTGCTTCCTGCTCAATTGGTACTGCGCAACAAGCATTAAATGTTGCTACGGCGTATATGAAAGAGCGGGAACAGTTTGGTAAACCGATTGCCGCTTTTCAAGGTTTGCAGTTTAAACTAGCTGATATGGCAACAGAGTTAGTCGCAGCTCGCCAATTAGTGCGTTTAGCCGCTTATAAGTTAGACCAAAATGATGCTGAAGTAACTGCATATTGCGCGATGGCAAAGCGTTTTGCAACAGATATTGGCTTTGAAGTTTGTGACGCCGCGTTACAAATTCATGGTGGTTATGGATACATTAAAGAATTCCCATTAGAGCGACATTTCAGAGATGTACGGGTGCACCAAATTTTAGAGGGTACTAATGAAATTATGCGAGTTATTATTGCTCGGCGTTTATTAACAGAAGGAGCAGGTAAATTAATATGAATAATGTCGTACTTTTTCAGGAGCTTGATTGTGCCAATGGCAAAAAAATTGCCGTTGCAACACTCAACTCGCCCCGGTCATTGAATGCACTTAGTGCAGACATGATCGACTTACTCTACCCGCAATTACAACGCTGGCAAACACAAAGTGATATAGTTGCTGTTTTTTTACAGGGTGAAGGACAAAAGGCGTTTTGCGCAGGTGGTGATATTGTTCACATGTATCAAGCTATGAAGAGCACCGAAACGGGTAAAAATATCGATGGTTACGCCCCTGAGTTAGAAGAGTATTTTGCGAAAGAATATCAATTAGATTACCTAATCCATACATTTACTAAACCTTTTATTGTGTGGGGAGATGGCATTGTAATGGGGGGGGGACTTGGGTTAATGGTAGGGGGGAGTCACCGCATAGTGACAGAAAAATCGCGTATTGCTATGCCAGAAATTAGTATCGGTCTTTATCCAGATGTTGGAGGAAGTTACTTCTTAAACCGTACTCCAGAGAATACAGGCTTATTCCTTGCAATGACTGGAGCATCAATTAATGCCGCGGATGCTAAGTATGCTAATTTAGCTGACTACTTTATTGTAAATAAAAATAAAGAGTTACTACTTGAACAGCTGGTTCAATTAGACTGGCAGAAGTCGGTAAAGACTAACCATGAAAAAATTTCTAATCTATTAATACACTTTGAACAAGATGCAATAGAAAGTCTCCCTCAAAGTAAATTAATAGAACATAACGCACTGATTAAACAAGTGACTAGCTTTAACACTTTAACTGAAATAGTTGATGCTATTTTAACGGCCAGCTGTCAAGACAAGTGGTTTAACCGAGCGCAACAGTCCCTTAAACACGGCAGTGCATTAAGCGCTTCAATTGCATATCAGCAATTAGAATATGGAAAATCACTATCTTTGGCTGATTGCTTTCGCATGGAATTAAATTTGTCAGTGAAATCAGGGCAATTCGGAGAATTCGTTGAAGGAGTGAGGGCGTTACTGATTGATAAAGATAATGCTCCTCAGTGGCACTTTCCGTCAGTAGCAGCAGTTGATAAAAACGTTATCAACTGGTTTTTTGAGCCTAAGTGGGCACCAGCACAACATCCATTAGCGCGTATAGAATATTGATGTATTTAGCGAAAGGCGGTAAAGAATAACAATATAAGAGGGGTAACTAATGGCGAATATTGCATTTATAGGCTTAGGAAATATGGGCGGTCCAATGGCCATTAACTTGGTTAAAGCCGGACACCAAGTTTGTGTGTTTGATTTATCAACAGCAGCAGTAACGCAATTAGTCGAACAAGGGGCTAGTACTAAAGCAAGTGCGTTAGACTGCGTTAAAAACACTCAATTTATTATCTCTATGTTACCTGCAGGTAAGCATGTCGAAGAAGTGTATTTATCAGAAAAAACAGGGCTATTACATCATATTACTCAAGGCAGTATAGTGATTGACTCATCAACAATCGATGCAGAAACATCGCGTAAAGTAGCAATAGCCTTAGCGGAGCAAGGGATTGGCTTTGTTGACGCACCTGTATCGGGTGGTGTTGGTGGAGCAATTGCTGGCACGTTAAGTTTTATGGTTGGCGCTAGTGATAAAGAGTTTCATCAAGTAACGCCTATTTTAAGTGCAATGGGAAAAAATATTTTTCATGCGGGTGAGCACGGCGCTGGGCAGGTTGCAAAAGTATGCAACAATATGTTGTTGTCAGTATTAATGGTGGGTACCAGTGAAGCGATACAGCTAGGGCTAGCAAATGGCTTAGATGCAAAAGTACTATCAAACATTATGAGTAACAGTTCAGGCAGTAATTGGACCTTAGATGTTTACAACCCATGCCCAGGTGTAATGGATAACGTTCCCTCTTCCAATAATTATCAAAGTGGCTTTATGGTTGATCTCATGGCAAAAGACTTAGGTTTAGCTATGGATACCGCTATTAGTAGTCACTCATCCACCCCGATGGGAGCACTAGCACGCAACTTATACGCTATGCACGCCGCCGCTGGTAATGGTAGCAAAGATTTTTCTAGCATATTTGACCTTTTTAACAAGTCTAAACAATAAAAAACCTTGCAAAGAGAATATTATGAATCTAACAAACAAAACGATTGTCATTACCGGTGGTGGGCAGGGGCTTGGTCGTACAATGGCAATCGACTTTGCTAAAAGCGGTGCCAATATTGCGATAATTGATCTTAATGAAACACTATTACAAGAAACGGCGCAGCTGATCGAGTCCGTAGGCGGCAAAGTTAAATATTACATAGCGAATGTCAGTATTGAGGCGAACGTTGAAAATACCTTTAAAAAAATTAATAGTGACTTTGCGGGTATTGATGGCTTGATTAACAATGCCGGTATATTACGTGATGGTATGTTTGTGAAAGCTAAAGACGGAGTAGTCAGTAAAAAAATGTCATTGAAGCAATTTCAATCAGTGATAGACGTTAATTTAACAGGCGTATTTTTATGTGGCCGAGAAGCTGCAGTCCACATGATTGAGTCAAATAGAAAAGGTGTTATTGTTAATATGTCATCGATCGCTCGCGCTGGAAATATTGGACAAACTAATTATGCTGCAGCAAAAGCAGGTGTAGTAGCGATGACTACAACCTGGGCCAGGGAACTTGGTCGACACGGCATCCGAGTAGGAGCAATAGCACCCGGCGTCATTCGTACTGCCATGACAGACGCAATGAAGCCAGAAATGCGTGATAGATTAGAGAAAATGAAACCAGTGGGGCGCCTAGGAGAGGCTGATGAAATAGCCCATACGGCAAAATACATTTTTGAAAATGAATTTTTTACCGGCCGAGTCATAGAAATAGATGGTGGTCTTTGTATGTAAAGTTGTATCGCTTGCGTTTTTTATAATCAATGTGAACGCTGATTGTATACGGTTTGAACACTTAAAGAGTATTTGATAAAAAAAGTGAATTAAATTGAAATTTACGCTTGACCTCTAACGATAACTCTATACAATGCGCTCCAGTTCCAAGGGGTTCAGCCAAAAAGCTTAATCAACAGGACGTTTTAATAAGTTATCTTAGTG
>NZ_JBWDLI010000015.1:0-99051 GCF_056238625.1 Colwellia sp. F1 | reverse complement strand
CACTTATGCCATTGGCGCAACAGCCGCTTTAGCCGAAGGGGATCTTACGTTAAACAGTGACGGTAGTTACAGCTTTATTCCTGCAGATGATTACAATGGTAATGTACCTGTTGTTAACTACACCGTAGAAGATGGTGCGGGTGATACTGATGACTCGACCTTAACCATTTCAGTCACGCCCGTACCCGACATTGTTGATGGCGATGAAGTGGTCTCAACCCCTGAAGATACTACCCTAAATGGCAACGTGCTAGATAACGCCGCCAGTCCAGACGGCCCATTAACGGTTACTGGCTTTATGATTGCGGGGGTTACTTATGCTATTGGCACAACAGCCGCTTTAGCGGAAGGGGATCTCACGTTAAACGCTGATGGTAGCTACAGTTTCGTTCCTGCAGATGATTACAATGGCAATGTACCTGTTGTTAACTACACCGTAGAAGATGGTGCGGGTGATACTGATGACTCGACCTTAACCATTTCAGTTACACCAGTTTCATCTATTGTTGATGGCGATGAAGTGGTCTCAACCCTTGAAGATACCGCTATTTCGGGTAACGTGCTAGATAACGCCGCCAGTCCAGATGGCCCATTAACGGTTACTGGCTTTACGATTGCGGGGGTTACTTATGCTATTGGCGCAACAGCCGCTTTAGCCGAAGGGGATCTCACCCTTAACAGTGACGGTAGTTATACCTTTGAGCCAAGCGCTAATTTTAATGGCAATGTACCTGTTGTTAACTACACCGTACAAGATGGTGCCGGTGATACCGATGACTCGACCTTAACCATTACAGTCACGCCAGTATCGGATATTGTTGATGGCGATGAAGTGGTCTCAACCCTTGAAGATACCGCTATTTCGGGTAACGTGCTAGATAATGCTGCCAGTCCAGACGACCCATTAACGGTTACTGGCTTTATGATTGCGGGGGTTACTTATGCTATTGGCGCAACAGCGGCTTTAGCCGAAGGGGATCTTACATTAAACAGTGACGGTAACTACAGTTTCGTTCCTGCAGATGATTACAATGGCAATGTACCTGTTGTTAACTACACCGTACAAGATGGTGCGGGTGATACTGATGACTCGACCTTAACCATTACAGTCACGCCAGTATCGGATATTGTTGATGGCGATGAAGTGGTCTCAACCCCTGAAGATACTACCCTAAACGGTAACGTGCTAGATAATGCCGCCAGTCCAGATAGCCCATTAACGGTTACTGGCTTTACGATTGCCGGTGTTACTTATGCTATTGGCGCAACAGCCGCTTTAGCCGAAGGGGATCTCACCCTTAACAGTGACGGTAGTTATACCTTTGAGCCAAGCGCTAATTTTAATGGCAATGTACCTGTTGTTAACTACACCGTACAAGATGGTGCGGGTGATACTGATGACTCGACCTTAACCATTACAGTCGATGCCGCGCCAAATATTCCGCCAGTAGCAGCGGATGATGAATTTAATATTGGCCAAGGAGAAAGTGTTTCAGGTAACATTATCACACATAACGATGGTGACGGGATCAGCGATCATGACGGTGGTGATGGGTCTGCATTAACGGTAACGCAAATCAATGGTGTTGATTTGGTTTTTGGTATTGATGGCTTTGCTACTGTGGCTGTTGATGGCGGAACGGTAACGATAAATGAAGCGGGTGATTTTACTTATGATAATAATGAAGGTTATGCACTAGGCGCAGTTTATCCCAGTTTTGACTATACCTTAAGTGATGGCTTCGATACCGATACAGCGACAGTCACCATTACTATTGAAGATTCAGCGCCTATTGCTGCTGCTGATGTAAACTTTATTGGTTTAAATGAAAAACCAGGCTCGGGTACTGCCTACGTAAGTAAAGTCAAGGGTAGTATTTTGTTTGGTGGTAGCTCAGGAGATGCACCTGACACATCCGCAGATGGGATAATATCTCTTGTTAATATTTCTTATGGCGGTATTGATTATATTTTTGATTCTACTAACACGTCATACGATATAACGACAGCTTATGGTGTATTATCAATTAATGATACCGGTATATATACATACGCAAGCCATGATGGTTTAGCATTGCCTACTAGCCCAATAACCGATGTATTTAGCTATACCATTAAAGATGGAGATATGAACAATGCTGAAACTGACACAACCACACTGACTATAAATATAGCGAAAAGCGGGGGAGGTCGAGGAAGCCGTCTAGCGCCAATGAATGATGATGAGAATATTATTGATAATAGCGAAACTATAGATACATCTTTTAGTGTACAAGCTATTAATGGTAGTACAACTGACGAGCACCTTGCGCCTAACTTGGGCGTAGATTTAAGTGATGTTTTTGCTCCACAAAGCAGTAACCTCGATGATTACTTAGGTTTTAACGGCTTATCAAACGATGACAGCCTTGATATACCTGACGACATATTAACATTAGAAAAATCTTTAGAGAAAAATGAAAACCAAGGAGATGAAACTGTCATTACTAATGGCTTCTTACAAGAAGGTGCAATTTTGGTAAGTGATGCACCTTTAGAAAATGTTCCACAACAAAGTGAACTTGACTCTACCGATTCGCTATAATGAGGTAGAGAAATTTGTAAATAATTACAAAGATCTAACAGTGAGCCTCTGTTTGTGCCATTATTAGATCTTTAGTTCATTGGAACATTAGGTTAGGGATCAAGAATTTGGTGCGCTCGACAATGAAACCTTCAGCTGAGTGGTCAATTAACGCTTCACAAAAGTTAGGCTCAGACCCTCTATTAGATAGTTTAGTGCTGCTTACTGAACATTTTGGTAACCCGTATTCTGCTGAAGCGCTTTCAGCAGGTTTGCCGTTGAAAGAAATAAACTTAACACCAGAGCTTTTACCACAGGCAGCATCTCGAGCAGGTTTAAGTGCGAAACTAGTGCGTAAAGGTTTAAATGAACTTCCGTCAATGCTATTGCCCTGTATTCTTTTACTAAAAGACAAAAAGGCAATAGTACTTCAAGAAATAGATATTAAAGAAAATAAAGCAATAGTTTCTCTACCCGAAACAGGCGGGCAGGAGCAGCTGACCATTGAACAGTTAGAGTCAAGCTTTGTTGGCTATTTATTCTTAATAAAACAACAATACCGTGGTGATAAACACTTTGATGTTTATGTCGATACTTCAAAAACGCATTGGTTATGGCAAAAAATAAAAAGCACTTCGTCTATTTATCGAGATGTGATTATTGCCTCGGTTATGATCAATATATTTGCACTGGTTTCGCCACTTTTTATTATGAATATTTACGACAAGGTTGTTCCTAACCTTGCCTTTGAATCTCTTTGGGTGCTCGCTATTGGGGCAGGCATAGCGTATATTTTTGACTTTATTCTAAAGCAACTTCGAGGTTATTTAATCGATGTTGCAGGTAAAAAAATTGATATTGAAGTTTCTTCAAACTTGTTTTCTAAAGCGATAGGTACACCACTTGAAAAACGCTCACCAAGTGTTGGCGGCATGGCTAAACAAATAGGTGAATTTGATAACATAAGGGAGTTCTTATCATCAGCCACCATAAGTGCTGTTGTTGACTTACCGTTTGCCTTGCTGTTTATGTTTGCGATCTGGTTGGTTGCTGGAGACCTTGTGCTTTTCCCTGTTATCGCCTCTATGCTGATTATTGGTTACACCTTGATTAAGCAGCCAACACTTAAAAAAGCGATAGAGGAAACTAACAAATTTTCAAGCTTACGCCACGGGCATTTAGTTGAGTGCCTAAGCACGTTAGAGTCAATTAAAGCAAACGGGGCTGAAGGTGTTGTACAAAATGCTTGGCAGCAAATGATAGGCCATACCTCAACTTGGCTACTTAAATCAAAAATCATTACCAATGCCGTGTTAAATTTTGCCAGTTTTATTGTGCAATTGTCAGTCGTTGGGGTTGTAGTGTTAGGTGTTTATCGAGTTTCAGAAAACTTAATTTCCATGGGGGGGATAATTGCCGCAGTCATGTTAACAGGGCGTGCTATATCGCCTATTGCTAAATTAGCTGGGCTAATGACGCGTTCTAACCAAAGCTTAAGTGCGCTAAAACAGCTTGATCGGTTAATGGGGCAAGAAGGCGAGTTTGAAGATAAAGCACATTTGGTCAGCCGTAGTAAATTTAATGGTAACATTAATGCTGAAGATGTTAGCTTTCATTATTCTAATGCAGACATCCCCTCTTTACAATCAATGTCAATAAAGATTAATCAAGGAGAAAGAGTAGCGATTGTTGGCCATAATGGTTCAGGTAAAACCACCTTGGCAAAATTATTACTTGGTCTTTATCAGCCAAGTAAAGGAGTTATCCAATTTGATGGCTTGAATTACCAACAAATACACCCGAGCGACTTACGTAAAAACATAGGCTATTTGCCACAAGATGTTGTTTTATTTCATGGCACCATTCGTGACAATATTTTATTTGGTACCAGACAAGTGACAGAGTATCAACTTATTAGAGCCGTTCAGCTTTCGGGGGTGAGTGTCTTTACAGACCATCATAGTCAAGGGCTTGACCAACAAGTAGGAGAAAGCGGCAATGCCTTATCACGGGGACAACGACAATCTATTGCTTTAGCAAGGGCGATTTTAAACTCACCACCGATATTACTATTTGATGAGCCTACCGCCAGCCTTGATGCCCGTGCTGAAAAGCAATTTATTAAATCAATTCAAGCAACAGCTAAAGACCGTACCCTGTTACTCATCACTCATAAAATGGACTTATTAAGCTTAGTTGATCGTATCATCGTGTTAGATAAAGGCAAGTTAGCTATTGATGGCCCTAAAGACAAAGTATTAGCGCAGTTAAAAGGGTCACCATTGAATCAAGAGACAAGCGTATGAAAGTGAGTCAAAAAGATTTAGATATGGCCGATGATGTGTATGGCGCTATGCTAACAGAGGTACCTAGTTTACATCGTTTAACTATTTGGGCGATGGCTGCTTTAGTTTTTTGTTTTATTCTTTGGGCCTACTTTGCTTCATTGCAGCAAGTAACGTCTGGTACAGGCAAGGTTATTCCCTCAACACAAGTACAAATTGTGCAAAGTTTAGACGGTGGAGTGTTACAAAAACTCTTTGTACAAGAGGGAATGCGAGTGATTAAAGATCAACCTATTGCTCGCATTGATGATACCCGGTTTAGGTCAGATTTTGCTGAACAAAAGCAAGAGGTTAGTAGTTTGAGAGCTAATGTAATTCGTTTAAGAGCAGAGCTTTCAAGTATATTAGTTGGCAGCAATACATTATGGGAACGACAAATAGAAATAAAGAAAAATATGCCGATTTACCCTGATGACTTACGAAAAAATGCCCAATTAATGGTAGAAAGACAGCAAGAAGAATATTCCGAACGGTTAGACAACTTAATTAACCAATTAGCGATTCAGGCGCAACAAATTCAACAGAGAGAGCAAGAGGTTACTGAATTAGACTCTAAAATTGAGACATTAAAAATAAGTTATTTAATCGCCAACAAAGAGCTGGACTTAACACGTCCCCTTGCTGAAAAAAATATTGTGTCGAAAATAGAGCTATATAAATTAGAGCGCAGTGTGAATGAATTAAAAGGGGAGTTGAGCGCCGTTCAGCTGCTTGCCCCTAAATTGAAGTCAGCATTACAAGAGTCAATATTAAATCGCCGAGAAACAGTATTAGCCTATAGAGCAGAAGCAAGGTCTAAGCTTAACGAATTGCAAAATAAATTGTCACGTATTAATGAGTCACAAGTAGGGGCTCAAGATAAAGTCACTAAAGCATTAATCTTATCACCTGTGGTAGGTACTATTAAAACCATTCATATTAATACGTTAGGTGGTGTAGTAAAACCAGGTGAAACAATAGCAGAAATAGTACCAACAGAAGATAAATTGATGGTCGAAGTTAAAATAAAACCTAGAGATATCGCTTTTATTTACCCTGGTTTGCCCGCCGTTGTTAAAATTACCGCCTATGACTTTACCCGATACGGTGGTTTAACCGGTAAAGTAGAACATATTAGTGCCGACACAACGCAAGATGAAGACGGAAATAGCTTTTACCTTATTAGAGTGCGCACTGACGCTTCAAGCATAAAAAATAAACAAGGGGAAGCAATGCCAATAATTCCCGGTATGTTAACCGAAGTTGATGTGATTACTGGTAAAAGAACTGTTTTAGAATATATTTTAAATCCAATATTACGTGCAAATGAAGCTGCACTTAGAGAGCGATAACGTTTAGTTGATATTGGATAATCAAAGAATCAAAGCAAAGCATAAAAAATATGGAATACTTATGAATAATATTATGTTTAATTTAAATAAAATAGCAATAATGGGTGTAATAGGCCTGTCAGCATTATGCTCTCTTAGTAGTTATGGCCAAAGCCTAGAGCAAGCTGTTGCAACCGCACTTGATACTCACCCCGATATTCGCCAATCATTTGCCCGCTTTAAATCAAAAGAAGAAGACGTTAACCGTGCTGCTGCAGGGTATTTTCCAACGGTCGATTTAACCGCAGGTTATGGCTATGAATATACCGACACAGCAAGCAACCGAAGAAGTGCTTTAAATGGGGATGATGGTAAAACAGAGTTGGCCCGCGGTGAGTTTGGTATCAGCATAAAGCAAATGCTTTTTGATGGCATGTTGACAAGTAATGAAATTGAAAGAACCAAGTTCGAAGCCAGTGCTGAGCAATGGACCTTGATAGCTAATGCTGAAGACCTTGCTTTACAGGTTGCTAAAGCTTATTTAAATTATATAAAAACTGAGCAGCTCATTCAGTTGTCAGAAAACAATATAGCGTCGCATCAATCAATATTTTCACAAATAAAAGAGCGCACAGACTCAGGGCTAGGCAATATTGCTGACTTATCTCAAGTCACAGGGCGGTTAGCACGCGCGCAAGCTAACTTGATATCGGCGCGTAATAATAACCTTGATGCGAGAGCTCAGTTTATTCGCTTAACCAATACCGCACCAAATAACCTAGTACTGCCCGTGCCTGATGCGGATATGTTACCGAAAGATAAAGCAAGTGGTGTAAACTTAGCAACTAAGCGGCACCCAGTCATCAAGTCAGCTCAGCAAGACATACGCGCAGCACGGTCATTTAAAAGCGCTGTAAAATCAAATTACTACCCAACATTATCGTTAGAGTTGGCGGCTAATGCTGATAATAACCTTGGTGGAGAAAACGGTTTAAACCAATTAGGAGACGAGGTGGGAGGCTATCGTAATGACGCAACAGCAATGCTACGTTTACGGTATAACTTTTATTCTGGTGGCAAAGATGTGGCGAGCGAAAGAAGTGCTGCTTATAAAGTGTCAGAAGCACAAGAAATAAATGCCAGCGCACACCGTCAGGTAACGGAAAGCTTTGACCTTGCCTGGAATGCTGCAGAAATGCTAGCTTTACAAAAAGAATATTTAAAACAACATGTTATTACCTCTAGGGAGACCCAGTTAGCTTACAAGCAACAATTTGATATCGGCCAACGTAATCTACTTGATTTACTCGATACTGAAAACGAATTGTTTCAAGCACGTAAAGACTACTTAGATGCTGATTTTAATGAATTAAGCGCACAATACCGTTTATTAAATGCCACCGGGCAATTACTAGACTCATTACGGGTAACAAGGTCAACAGCATGGGAAGGTGAGCATCATTACGACCAAGGAGCTTACAATGAATAAACCATCACTAAGCCCCAATAAAAAGACAGCATTATACACACTTGTCATTATGGCAGCACTCTGGCTTAGCGCATGCGCTGGTAACAATAGAGTGACGCTAGAAGACTCGGTTGTACAGCAACATGATCTAGCCGATTACGATAATGATGGTGTGATCAATGCCCGAGAAAAATGTGCAGACACAACGCTAGGTGCCTCGATAGACAATTATGGCTGTGGTAATAAAGTGTCTAACATTAAACCGTTTAAGCTTGATATTAAATTTGATCATAACTCTGCTCAATTGCCGGCTAGTGCTTACATTGAAATAAAAAAATTAGCCAATATTTTAAAGCAGCAGCCCCACAGTAATGTATTAATTGAAGGCCATACGAGTAAACTGGGCAGTGCATCGTTAAACCAACTACTCTCTAATAACCGTGCCCAAGCGGTGGCTTTGTTATTACAAAACGAGTTTGCTATTGAGAAAGGTAGGATCAAAACTATTGGTTATGGTTTTGAACGGCCAGCAGTCAATAGCCAAACAGAGCACGCACATAGCGTTAATCGTCGTATAATCGCTGAGACATCACAAACAGAACAACATGATGAACTCAAGTGGACTATTTATACGGTAGACCAAGCAGACTAATTAGCTATGAGTAGTAACAGAGGGAACGCTCTTTACCAAAGCAGTGTTATAAAATCGCTGATAATACTACTCATCAGTACGCTTTTTCTATCGACTATATTTGCGCAACCTGCCCAGCCACTTGATGAAGATAAAATCATTACCGCTTTACAGCAAAACTATGGTGATAGAGCAGCAAAAAGAGGGCAGGCCTGGTTTGCGTTAATGAAAGAAAAGTCAGCAGTGTCAGAACTTGAACAACTAAAGCAAGTTAATCACTTTTTTAATTTACTGCACTTTATTGATGACGATAAACTTTGGGGTGAGAGTAATTATTGGGCAACCCCAGTTGAGTTTATTGGCGCAAATGGCGGTGACTGTGAAGATTATTCAATAGCAAAATACTTTACCTTAATAGCGCTTGGTATTGCCGATGAAAAAATGAGAATCACTATGGTTAAAGCGGTTAAGCTAAATCAGTACCATATGGTACTTTCTTATTATCAAACCCCCAGTGCTATGCCATTAATATTAGACAACATAGACGGGGTTATTAAGCCGGCAAATGAGCGTAACGACTTGATCCCCATATACAGTTTTAATGCAAGCCAGTTATGGCTAAATAAAGAGAAAGGCCGTGGTGTTTTAAGCGGGAAATCATCGAAATTGAAGCTGTGGCGAGATTTAAGGCATCGTCTAAATACTTCCCAGCTAAAGCAACCCAAGCTCAATATGGAGTTTTAAAGTATGACCCTATTTAGAGAAATAAACTCATTACTGTTCGGACTTTTTTTATTAGTGATGTCGAGTCTAGTTTATTTTCAATTTACGCAAACTCGTGACTTTATGAACCAGCAAATGGAATCAGACTTAAATAATACCATAACGTCCTTAGGGTTAATGTTACAACCTCACATAGAAACTGGCGATGTAGCCACTGCAGAAACGTTAGTAAATGTGATATTTGAAGGTGGGTTTTACCGTAAAGTCACCTTAAAATGGTTGGCAGATGGGAACGTGCAAACTTGGGAAAACCCAGTTGTTATAGAAGGCGTTCCACAGTGGTTTATTAACTTAGCGCTATTTAAAGCGCAAACAAAAGAAACACTCATTACCTCAGGTTGGTTGCAGCTAGCAACCCTACAAGTTGAAAGCCATCCTGGGCTGGGATATCAGGAACTATGGCGAGTAATGAAAGACACCGTGATGGTTTTATCTTTGCTCTTTATTGTTTCTATCATAGTGTTAAGGTTTAGGCTTAATCATATTTTACAGCCATTGCACAATATTGCTGTTCAAGCAAAGGAAATTTCAGAGCGTAAATTTAGCCAGAATATTGCGCTACCAAAAACAACAGAGTTAAAAGCGGTTGCTAGTGCCATTAATTTGATGTCAACGCAGTTAAAGCAAATATTTACCACACTCGACGACGAGGTACATGAGCTCAAAGAAGAAAAGTTTATTGACCAGGTGTCACAGCTACCTAACCGACAATATTTTTCGGCACAAGTTAATAACTGGTTGAATGAACCCGGCTTCGGCGGCCTTATTTTGGCAAAATTTGACTGGATTGAAGATATTTATAGTAAATATGGTTATCAAGGGCGTGATGAACTTATTAAAGTCGTCTCTAATAGAATGCAAGCAGAGCTGCCTGCAATTGCGCCGGGGGTTATTGCACGTATTGCCAATAGCGAATTTGCTTTTTTAGTCACCAAAGCAGAGAAAAACACGATGGAATTATACCTGCAAGCATTAATAAGGCTGATTAACCAAGAGATCGCTAAGGCAGGTTGTACACCGAACACGCGTTTTGCTTTAGGGGTTAGCCAGCGGATTGAAAATATGACCGCATCTGATTTTTTGGCCCAATCAGATAATGCGCTACAACAAGCCCAGCGTGATAATAAAGTAAGTTATTGGTTAGATGCGGAACAACCGCAAAAATATAGCCGTTCACAATGGCGTAGCAAGCTGGTTGATTCAATTAACAATGATCATTTTATTTTTCAGTGGCAAGCGGTACTCAGTATGGCCGAAGACAAGGTTATTCAACGTGAATTATATTGTCGCTTAATGATAGACAAACAAATTGTTACGGCGTCAGAATTTATGCCATTTGTTGAACTTTTTTCGTTAGGCTCTCAACTCGACCAATGTTTACTCAGCTCAATTGAGCAACAAGGGATTTTAGCAAAAGCCAATGAAGATATTTCAATTAATTTAACCCATGACAGCATACAAGACCCTGAATTTAAAGCATGGTTAACACACTATCTGAACAAGTCGTTATACACAGAGCGCATGCTATTTGAAATGACAGAATCAGCAGTAATAAGCTCCTTTGATCAATGTTATCAACTTGCTGAAGTGATTAGCGCTGCTGGTGCTAAAATTGGTATTGACCAATGTGGTCGCCATATAGGGTCGCTAGAATACCTACAAAAGCTACAGCCTCATTATATAAAGCTTGATCTTTCATTTGCTTATTACGACCAGTTAAATCAAAATAAAGCACTTTGCCGAGCGCTGGTTAATGTCGCTAAAGGTTTACAAATTCACGTGATTATTACAGGGATAGAAGATAAAACGCAATTGACGCATTTTAATGCGTTAAAAGCAGAAGGCTACCAGGGGTATATTTCGCCGAGTGAAGATATTTGAAGCATTCGGCGTATAAATTACGGCTAACAGCGACAGAATTCACCTTTTCATCATTTTTTGCTGGTGAAAAGTAATTTTTTTATAATATTTATAAAAACAAGCCACACAAATTAGTCATACTGAGGTATGATGTTTGATCTATTATTCAAGATAATAGCACGCTCTAATTAACTCGCATTTTCACAGGACATTTCGAGCTTATGTTTAAAAAATTACGCGGTATGTTTTCTAACGATTTATCAATTGATTTAGGTACAGCCAACACCCTTATTTATGTTAAAGATCAAGGTATCGTTTTAGACGAGCCTTCAGTGGTTGCTATTCGTCAAGATCGTACCGGCGGCTCTAAAAGTGTTGCTGCGGTGGGTTCTGCAGCTAAGCAAATGTTAGGCCGTACGCCGGGCAATATTGAAGCAATACGCCCAATGAAAGACGGCGTAATTGCTAACTTTTTTGTTACTGAAAAAATGCTGCAACATTTTATTAAACAGGTGCATAGTAATAACTTACTACGCCCTAGCCCTAGAGTTTTGGTCTGTGTCCCTTGTGGTTCAACGCAAGTTGAACGACGCGCTATTCGCGAGTCTGCGATGGGTGCGGGCGCGCGCGAAGTTTACTTAATTGATGAACCAATGGCTGCTGCTATTGGTGCGGGCATGCCTGTTTCAGAAGCAACCGGTTCCATGGTTGTTGATATTGGTGGTGGTACCACAGAAGTTGGCATTATCTCGTTAAATGGTGTGGTTTATTCGTCATCAGTGCGTATTGGTGGTGATAAATTTGATGAAGCGATTATTAACTATGTTCGCCGTAACTTTGGCAGCCTTATTGGTGAGGCCACAGCCGAGCGTATCAAGCATGAAATTGGTTCAGCTTATCCAGGTGAAGAGCTCATTGAAATAGAAGTACGTGGTCGTAACCTTGCTGAAGGTGTACCTCGTAGCTTTACCTTAAACAGCAATGAAATTTTAGAAGCATTACAAGAGCCATTAACGGGGATTGTGAGTGCTATTATGGTTGCTTTAGAGCAGTCACCACCAGAGCTTGCTGCTGATATAGCAGAGCGCGGCATGGTACTTACCGGGGGTGGTTCACTATTACGCGATTTAGATCGCTTAGTAATGGAAGAAACGGGTATCCCCGTGGTTGTTGCTGAAGACCCACTAACTTGTGTCGCTAGAGGTGGTGGCAAAGCACTCGAAATGGTAGATATGCACGGTGGTGATCTTTTTGCGTATGAATAATGTTTTTAAATAGTAAATGTTTGTTAAATAAAAACATTAATTGACCCACAATATTAAGAGGGAAAACTCATTGTTAGCATTTATCAACCCGTAACTGGTTTTCTATGAATCGTATTTTTAAACATGGCCCATCCCCACAGCACCGACTTATTTTGGTGCTGTGTTGTTCTGCATTATTGGTTTTCTTCGACCATAAAATGGCAAGCTTTGAATCACTGCGAGGCTACTTACAATCGATGGTAAGCCCTTTACAGTATCTTGCTAACACACCTAAAGTCGCCCTTACATGGCTGTCAACTAATACCACCACACGGCAAAAATTGATGGACGAAAATCAACAGTACCGTTTAAACGAACTTAAATTTCATGAGCAGGCTATGCAACTTGATATTATCAAGCATGAAAATGAACGGTTACGCTCTTTACTTTCCTCACCTTTGCGTAGCGAACTTAAAAAAATGGTGGCTGAAATCTTGTCAGTTGACAGTGATCCTTACACCGACCAATTAGTGATTAACCGCGGTGCTAGAGATGGCGTGCATGAAGGACAAGCAGTTATAGATTCTTTCGGTGTTGTAGGGCAAATTTTACATGTTGGGCAAACCACCTCCCGTATTATTTTAATTACCGATATTTCACATGCAGTGCCTGTCCGGGTTAAGCGTAACGGCTTAAGATTATTTGCTTCAGGTAGTGGTCATATCGACCGCTTAAATCATAACTTTGTTCCACAAAGTGCTGACATTGAGGTAGGTGATATATTAGTTACTTCAGGCTTAGGCGGTAAATACCCCGAAGGTTACCCTGTCTCTACCATTTCATTTATTAGTAATGATGAATCACGAGAGTTTTTAAGGGTGTATAGTACCCCAATTGCTGAAATAGACCGCTTACGTTACTTGTTATTATTATCAAATGAAGAACCAGCGAGTATTTTCTCCTCTAAACCTGAAACCAAGGTCGTAAAATAATGTTTGCGCATAATGGTGTTATTATTTTGCTCACGTTATTGATTGCCATAATGGCAAGCATAATGCCATTACCATTAAGCGTTGACGCCTTTCGCCCTGACTGGGTGCTTATTGTCTTGATGTATTGGTGCATGGCTTTGCCTGAACGAGTAAATATTATTACTGCGTGGGTGATGGGGTTATTGCTGGATGTATTGCTCGGCTCAGTATTAGGTGTTCATGCTGCGGCAATGGCCATAGCCGTTTTTATTGTTGCTGAAAACTTTCAAAAAATACGTAACTTTTCTATTTGGCAACAAGCCCTTATTACCGGCGTGTTAGCGGCTTTATATCATTTGGTTGTTTTTTGGTTGCAGCGTTTTTTAGTTGATGTCGCTTTCCTTACTAGCTATTTATATCCTGTCATAACAACACTCGTGTTGTGGCCATGGGTGTTTTACTTGTTACGCAAAGTGCGTCGCCATTTTGTGATTAAATAACCCATTTACATTGAGCCCGTATGAAACAACTTATTTTGGCATCTCAGTCGCCCAGAAGAAAAGCACTGTTATCACAGCTAGGTTATCAATTTAGTACTCAACCGGCAAACATAGACGAAACTGCGCATGCTAAGGAAAGTGCTAACGCTTATGTGCTGCGTCTAGCGATAGCAAAAGCCCAAGCAATTTTTGCTTACTTGTCTGTACAGCAACAAGCAAACTCTGTAGTTATCGGCTCAGATACAAGCGTAGTTATCGATGGTGAAATATTAGGAAAACCGGGTAATGAAGCGGAATGTATAGCAACCTTGCAGCGGCTTGCTAACAGGCAGCATCAAGTCCTAACGGCGATAGCGGTTATTAGCCAAGCTGAAAACAATCAAGTACTCAGCCAGATAGTGGAAACTAACGTTCACTTTAAAAGCTTAACTACTGAGGAAATAAAACGCTATTGGAGTACAGGAGAACCCTGTGATAAGGCTGGCTCTTATGCTATTCAGGGCATTGGTGGTCAATTTGTAACGGCAATAAACGGTAGTTACTCGGCTGTTGTTGGTTTACCCTTATATGAAACAGCACAACTGCTGGCTCAGGTAGGTTTACCAACGAGCATTAGTTGCTCACCAACTTAAGGTTAACTAAACTTAAATTCAGCATAAATTAAATATCACAAAGGGATTAATATTAAATGAGCAGTGAGTTATTGATCAATGTAACACCGAGTGAAACGCGCGTCGCCTTAATTGAGCATGGCTCTTTACAAGAGGTTTATATTGAACGAGAAGCCAAACGAGGCATTGTTTCAAATATATATTTAGGTAAAGTCATCCGAGTGTTACCAGGTATGCAGGCCGCATTTATAGATATAGGGCTAGATAAAGCCGCGTTTTTGCATGCATCAGACATTAACTCTAAACTCATCTTAAAAGAAGAAACCGACCAAGTACCCGATATTCGTGCTTTAGTGCATGAAGGGCAGCTACTAATGGTGCAAGTCGTCAAAGACCCAATAGGCTCAAAAGGAGCGCGTTTAACGACTGATATTACAATTGCATCGCGATACCTAGTGTTGATGCCACATGCGAGTCATGCTGGCATATCCCAACGTATTGAAGGGGTAGAAGAACGTAAACGGTTAAAAAGTATTGTTAGCCCGTATTGTGATGAACAGCAAGGCTTCATAGTGCGCACTGCGGGTGAAGGTGCAGGTGAAGAAGAATTAAAACACGATGCAGAGTTTTTGCGCAGAGTTTGGGAAAAAGTACAAGAGCGAAAAAAGCGCAAACAAGTTAATTTGCCATTATATCAAGACTTGTCTTTATCATTACGTGTCTTAAGAGACTTTGTCGGTGTGAAATTTGAACGTATTCGTGTTGATTCTAAACTAACACACGAGCAACTGGTGAACTTCACTGAAGAGTTTATCCCAGAACTGACACAAGTGATGGAGTACTACCCAGGTGAAAGGCCTATTTTTGATTTGTTTTCGGTTGAAGTGGAAATACAACGAGCGCTGCACCGTAAAATTGAACTAAAGTCTGGGGGGCACTTGGTTATTGACCAAACTGAAGCCATGACAACCATAGACATAAACACCGGTGCTTTTGTGGGGCATCGTAATCTAGAAGATACTATTTTCAGTACCAATATTGAAGCGACACAGGCTATTGCCCGTCAACTGAGGTTAAGAAATTTAGGCGGAATTATCATTGTTGATTTTATTGATATGCACAACGAAGATCATAAACGCCGTGTATTAAGTAGCTTAGACATGGCCATGGCAAAAGATAATGTTAAGTACAGTATTCATGGTTTTTCATCGCTAGGCCTCGTTGAAATGACGCGAAAGCGGACACGTGAAAGTTTAGAGCATATTTTATGTAGTGAATGTCCTATTTGTACTGGTCGTGGTAATCTAAAAACAGTTGAAACTGTCTGTTTTGAGATTTTGCGTGAAATTGTCCGTGTTAATCGAGCGCATGATGCAGACCAATTTATTGTTTATGCGGCGTCTGCGGTTAGTGATTTTTTGGTTAATGATGAATTTCATAGCTTAGCAGAAGTTGAAGTTTTTATTGGTAAATCAATTAAAGTGCAAACTGAAGCGATGTATTCCCAAGAGCAATTTGATGTAGTAATGATGTAGTCAATGTGGCTGTAGCTCAATAAATTAATCATAAAACAGACATGATTTAGGAACAAAATTATTAATGTCAATTGTAAGCGTCTCTAACCGTTGGCTTAACCGCCTCTATAAAATACTGGCGATAATGTTGGTATTATTAGCGGTATTGATCAGCGCGTTTCGCTTGTTCCTACCTTACGTTGAAAACTATCGTCAAGACTTTCAACATTATATCAATAGTAGCAACCAAACAAACATTATACTGGGTGGTCTGGGGATGAGCTGGCAACGCTCGGGGCCAACGTTAATTGCGAACAGGGTTACCTTAGTTGATACCCAAGATGCTTATGTTTATGTTGGTCACCTAGAAATACAAATTGATTTTTGGGCCACATTAACTTCACAGCGGTTAATTTCCAGTAATATGATACTTGATGGTGCTGTGGTCAACTTAGCGCAAGGCGTTTGGGATAATCAAACAAAAAATAAAGACACCAATGGCCAGCTTGATAGCATTAAGAAAATTTCAGATATTTTTTTAAACCGTATTAATCGCTTCTCTTTAGTCAATAGTAATATTTCAATTGAGAGTGACGCTTTAGAGCGCCATTTTCGCATTAATAATTTAAACTGGTTGAATACTGGTGAGCGACATCAAGCGCAAGGGAATATCATTTTTGATGAATTAAGCGCGAATAACTTAACCGTAAAAATTGATTTGCTTGGGCCGGCGATTGAAACGTTAGCAGGCACCGTTTATGTTGAAGCAAACCACCTTGATATTACCCCATGGCTGGATGATTTTTTAACCATAGATAATGATAAAATTAAAACAGATATTAGCTTTTCAGCTTGGTTGAAAGTTAATGAGGGTAACCTTGAACGTTTACAGTTATCACTGCATGACAATGTAATTAGTTGGCAGGAAAGCAGTTGGCAAAAAAGTAGTGAAGACAATGTTCAAGTCATCGAAAAAACAAACCACATAACTTTAAGCGCAGGACAGTTATTATTGGTTAAAGGGCAGCAAACTGACAGCTTCAAGTTGTATAGCACGCCGATGTTGTTACGATTTAACGACGAAGCAGCAGAAGAATACACCATTACAATGCACAAAACGGCACAAGAGTTTGCTGCTTATTTATCATTTTTCGATTTATCGTTAATTAGCCACGTAGCACCTTTGTTTATTAATAATGACAAGAACCGAGCCTTACTGTCTGAATTATCTATTACTGGCCAAGCAAAAGATATTTTTGTTAAAAAAACCGCAGAGAATATTCAATCACTTGCTACTTTTAACCAGCTGTCAACGCAATACAGCCAAGCGATTCCGGGCATGGATAATGTTTCAGGTAAATTGAGCTTCACCGACCAATACCTGCATGTCAATTTAAAAGCAGAGCAAGGGCATTTAGACTTTGATAAACACTTTGTAGCGCCTATTCCTTATGAGCTTTTGCAAGCAGAAGTTGGTCTGTCCATGGCTGACACCGGCTGGAAATTAACTGTGAATGATATTGCGCTAAGCTCGGAAGAATTAAAGCTAAGTGGTGATTTAGCACTTAACGCACCCGCTGAAGGGCTTGTGTCAATGTCGTTACTAGCCAACGTACTGGATGGTGACGCCAGTAAAGCAGGACACTATTATCCACTTAGCATCATGAGTAATGACTTAGTCGATTATTTAAATACAAGCTTAATAGCGGGCAACCTGACACAGGCACAAGTGCTGATCCATGGTGATGTGGCTAAATTTCCATTTGCTGATAATTCAGGCACCTTTATTGTTGACGCAGAAGTTGAGCAGGCGCAGTTCAAATTTAATGAACATTGGCCAGCGATCAAAGACTTGAGTGCTAACCTAAACTTTTCTAATACGAGCATGCTAATTACAGGCCGCTCAGGTAACTTAACAGGGCTTGATGTTAGTGGTGTGCAAGTTGGGATAGATAACTTAGCACATGAGCAAACATTAACTGTAGCGGCGTTAATTCAAGATACCTTAGCCGCTAATGTTACTGATTTAATGATGCAAAGCCCATTTGAGGACAGTGTAGGGAGTGCATTACAGCAATTAAAAGTTAAAGGAAATATAAATGGTGACTTTCATTTAAACTTGCCTTTAAATGCCTTAGAAGATGTATTGGCACAGGGTAATATTCACTTCGCAGGTAATAGTGTTGCCCTGCAAAAACCTCAAATGAATTTTGAAAATGTTTTTGGATCACTAAAATTTGAAAATAGTGAGTTAGCAACTCAGGACCTAACATTAACTTGGCAGGGTTTACCTTTACAAGTGAATGTTAAGGGGCGAAATAAAACGGACTACTATGATACGCATATTGCTTTAGCGGCTAACTGGAACAAAGATATGTGGCTTGTGCATGTACCACCGCATTTAAAAAAGTATGTTAACGGGTCATTACAATGGCAAGGCGATTTATCTTTATATCAACACCATAAGGGGGGGCTTTCTTATCAATTTACCATTGACTCAGATCTTGAGCAGCTAAACCTGACATTACCTCAGCCTTACAATAAGCAAGTAAAAACAGCCATGCCTTTAAATATTGCAATCAATGGCCAGCAAGACCAGTCAACGTTCAATGCAACTTATGGGGAGCAGCTCAGTTTTTTTGGTGTGTTAGCGCACGATAGTAACCACTTTGCCAGAGCACATATTGTTTTAGGTAAGGAAGAAATGCTCTTACCCATGAATGGTTTTCATATAACAAGTAATCTTGCACAGGTCGATGCCAGTGAATGGCAACCCTTGCTCTCTGATATTATTCACACTATTTCAACCGCGAAAACACCAGAGGATGCCACACATAGTGATGGCAGTGTAAAAGTGGTAAAAACTGCTCAAGCTCTTTCGCAGGACACCGCCCCAAAAACTGTACTAGCGCAAGCACCTGCTTTGTTTGCTCACCCTGAACGTATCAGGGGAACTATTGGTCAGTTAGCCTTACTTGGGCAAGACTTCCATCACGTCTCATTTAATTTACTAGATCAAAATAACGGGTGGTTATTAGAGCTTAATGCGAAAGAAACACGTAGCCAGATTAAAATACCCCCAAATTGGCTAGCGCAAGGAATTGATATTAATGCTGACTTTCTTAATTTAACTTATAAAAAAACGCCACCGTTAGCGTCGTTGTCCAACCCCCCTCTAAAGGCAACTACAGAGACTAAGCAAGAGCAAAGCATTGACAAAAATAAAAGCGAAATTAAAGCTGATGCAGTAAATAGCGATGAAGTATTTGCTAACATTCCCCCTGTAAATTTTTTCTGTGAGCGTTGTCAAATTGATGATTTAGACCTAGGTACTGTTAGCTTTGCTCTACTTAGAACTGATGATAAAACGATAACACTTGAAAACTTTAACGCAAGTCGAGAGCAAGCAGAACTGAGTTTGTCGGGAAAGTGGCACAAGTTAGCAACAGGGTATGTAACCAATGTAAATGGTGCATTATCCTTAAAAAATATTGAGTATGAATTAGAGCGTTTAGGCTATGGTTCCATTATTCGGGACAGCGGTGGTAAGCTTGATTTTAACTTACAATGGCAGGGTAGCCCACAAGCCTTTAACTTCAGTAATTTAAACGGTGATGTTAAAGCGGCTATTGACGACGGTTACTTAGCTGATGTTAGTGATAAAGCGCGCATTTTTTCAGTACTTAGCTTGCAATCTTTAGTAAGAAAATTAACATTAGACTTTAGGGATATTTTTAGTGATGGCATGTTTTATAAAAACATTGAAGGTGACTATCATATAAAGTCAGGGGTTTTATATACAGATAATACCCGTATGAATGGCTCAGCGGGTAATTTATTTATTCAAGGTAATACCAGCTTTGTTACTAATACACTTGACTACCGCATGTCTTATAAGCCTAACTTGACCTCTAGCTTACCGGTGCTTGCCTGGATCGCCACCTTAAACCCTGTTGTATTTTTAGCCGGTGTTGCCATTGATCAAGTGATAACTTCACAAGTGGTCTCAGAATTTAATTTTGAACTGACCGGCAATGTTAGTTCACCGACTTTTAAAGAAGTACAGCGTAAAAGTCGTGATGTGAGCGTTGGGCGCTCTAAACCACCCGAGTTTATCGACAGTAATGAAGGTACCAAAACGCTACCACAAGATAAATTAAATAAGAAAGAGCCTAACAAAACGCAAAGCAACTTAGAGGGCTTAAATAATGATTAAACTCAGCGCTATTCAGCTGAATACTAAAGCCGATGTAGCGCATAACTTGCACGCTATTGAGCAGCAACTGATAAAATTAACAGATGCCAACCCGGCTTTTACAACTGACAGCATTAACGAGCACAATAAAGGTGTTGAACATATTGTTGTGTTGCCCGAGTGTTGCTTATTTTTTGGCGCAAAAGACAATGCGCAACTAATACTAGCGCAGCATTCAGCAGCGAATAACAGACTACAAAAAGCTTTAAGTGCTTTAGCTAAAAAGTATACTATTACCTTAATTGCTGGTTCTATTCCTCTACTTGGCGATGATAAAAACAAATTTACCAACAGTAGTTGTGCGTTTAGTTCAAAGGGAACATTAATAGGGCGTTATGATAAAATACACTTATTTGATGTAAATATTGATGATAACGAGAAAAACTACTGTGAATCTCGTTTTACCCAAGCAGGAAAAACGCCTTGTGTAGTAAAAACACCTTTGGTGAATATAGGCTTAACGATATGCTTTGACCTTCGTTTTCCGATGCTCTTTCAACAATTAACCGCAATGGGCGCAGATATTATTACTGTACCAAGTGCTTTTACCCGTGTTACTGGAAAAGCACATTGGCAAGCCTTATTGCAAGCAAGAGCGATAGAGAACCAAGTATATATTATTGCCGCTGGCCAAGAAGGGGTTCATGAAAATGGGCGAGAAACCTGGGGGCACTCTATGATTATTAGCCCTTGGGGAGAAATATTGGCTGCCATTGAAACAGGCGAGGGAGCCATAAGTTGTGACTTTATCCCGCAGGAAATTAAACGGATTCGAACGAGCATGCCATTACAGCATGCTGCAAAAACCTAATGTTAAGTTGAATTATAAATGAATAATGTTGAACAAGTTTTATTAGCAGACAGCCAGATTGATGACGATTTTTTATCAAAAACATTAAATAGCATGATGGGGCGACAAGTTAACTTTGCTGATCTTTATTTCCAGTCTAGTCAGCATGAGTCATGGGTGCTGGAAGACGGTATTGTTAAAGAAGGCTCATATAATATTGAACGCGGTGTTGGCGTACGTGCCATATCAGGCGAGAAAACAGGCTTTGCCTATTCAGACGATATATCACCGCTAGCCTTGCAGCAAGCGGCTGACGCTGCTAAAGGTATAGCTGATGCAGGGCAGGGTGGACAAGTGCAAGCGTTTAAACGCGATTCGCCAATTAAAATTTATCAGTCAGTTGAGCCCCTTGGTAGTTTAACACAAGAGCAAAAGATAGACTTACTACACCAAGTTGAGGCCCATGCTAGACAAATAGATAAACGCGTAAGCCAAGTTATTGTGAGCTTGTCAGGTGTTTATGAAAAAATATTAGTGGCAGCAACTGATGGCACTTATGCTACCGATATTCGTCCTTTAGTGCGCTTGAACTGTTCAGTGTTAGTAGAGGAAAATGGTAAGCGTGAGCGTGCAAGTGCTGGCGGTGGCGCTAGAACTGATTACAGCTACTTCTTTGAAGTAGAAGCTGGCAATGCTTTTATAGATAAACCGCGCTACCTTGCTTATGCTGAAGAAGCGGTACGTCAAGCATTGGTTAATTTGGTCGCTGTTGATGCACCCGCGGGCACGTTTCCTGTGGTATTAGGCGCTGGGTGGCCGGGTGTGTTACTGCATGAAGCTGTAGGGCACGGCCTAGAAGGGGACTTTAACCGTAAAGGCTCGTCAACCTTTTCAGGAAAAGTTGGCAGTAAAGTTTGCTCAGATCTTTGCACGATTGTTGATGACGGCACTATAGCCGATCGCCGTGGTTCATTGACCATTGATGATGAAGGCACGCCAGGACAATATAATGTCTTAATTGAAAAAGGCATTTTAAAAGGCTATATGCAAGACAAGCATAACGCGGCTTTAATGGGAGTTAACCCCACAGGTAACGGCCGACGAGAGTCATATGCACATTTACCTATGCCACGTATGACTAACACTTACATGCTAGCGGGGGAGTCAAGTCCGGCAGATATTATTAAGTCAGTTAAAAAAGGTATTTATGCGCCGAATTTTGCGGGCGGGCAGGTTGACATTACTTCAGGGAAATTTGTTTTTACGAGTTCAGAAGCTTATTTAATTGAAAATGGCGAAATAACCACACCAATTAAAGGAGCCACCTTAATTGGTAGCGGCCCAGAAGCCATGAAAAAGGTCTCTATGGTTGGGAATGACCTTAAACTCGATGCTGGCGTTGGTGTATGTGGTAAAAACGGTCAAAGTTTGCCTGTTGGTGTTGGACAACCGACCTTAAGAGTTGATGAAATGACTATTGGAGGTACACAGTAATTAGCCAGTAATTTGGCGCGAATGACTAGGCTTTAGCGCTTGCATATGAGTGCCAAAGCCTACTAGCGCCTAAGGGAGTACTGTTAACTATTGTCTTTAAGGTAATCAAATAAATTTTTGTAATGTTTCCCTAGTTTTTCAAGCTTTTTTTCTTTTGCTGCATTGCGCACCAGTTGCTTTAGTTTTTGTCGCTCCATTTGTTCGAACTCTGTGAGCAGCGCTTCAATAGCATCATTGCCCTGCTCTATTAATTCGTCTCTTAAAGCTTCTAAGCGCAAAAATTTGGCGGTGGCTTGTTGGTGTTTGTTTTCCATAACACTAATGGCTTGATAAATAGGCTCAAGATCTATTTCAAGTAATAACTTGGTGATATGTCGTACATGCCGGCGTAGCGCTTCATGCTTGTTTTTAATTTTGTCAGCCACCACCATGGCGTCTTTTAACTCTTCATTTAAAGGAATATGGCTGCGTTGGTGCTTTGACATTTCAACTAAAGATTGAGCAAAATCTTGCAACTTGTGCATTTCTCGCTTTACTTCAGATTTACTTTTTAATTCTTCGTCTATTTCTGGGGTTGAATCGTCGATATCGTTGGCTGAGTGAGGCATAATAGTTGCTAATGTAAATTATATAAATATTACTTTTATTATAGCCTAAATTTATGTGCTCTTGATACGTCAAAAGCCCTGTAACTGGTACGATTTTTGTTTTTAAGGTATACGTGCAAATGGCAAAATAGCGGAAGTTGATCTTTTAATGCGCTACCTTAAAACTAAATACGCTAAAACTAATTGTAAACACATTCAAAACTAACGTTAACATAAGCAGATAATAACCTATGACCAAAGTGAACCAAGCTAGTGATCCATTAATTGAACAACTTGACCAAGTAAAAAACAGAGTAGCGACAGTGTTAGAGCTTGCTAAATCTTTAGGCGCAGACGGTGCTGAAGTAGCCATGAGTCGTCAACAAGGCCTGAGTGTTGGTACGCGTCTTGGTGAAGTTGAAAATGTTGAGTTTACAAATGATGGCGCTTTAGGAATCACGGTTTATCAAGCAGGAAGAAAGGGCAGTGCATCAACCGCTGATTTGTCTGAAAAAGCGCTAAAACAAGCCGTTGAAGCCGCTGTGAATATTGCTAAATACACCTCAGTTGATGATTGCTCTGGTTTAGCTGATAAAGCATTGCTTGCCATGCAAGCAAAAGATCTCGACTTATACCACCCTAAAGCGTTAACCACCGAACAAGCGATAGAGATTGCTCAAGCATGTGAACACAGTGCATTAAATAGTGATAAACGTATCACTAATTCAGACGGTGCTAATTTAGATTGCTTTTCAGGCTTTAAAGTTTATGGTAATAGCCATGGTCAATTGGTGGGTTATCCGAGTTCAAGACACAGTTTAAGTTGTGTTGTTATTGCTGGCAGTGGTGATGCTATGGAGCGCGATTATGCTTATGACGTTAATCGTGATTTTTCATTATTAGACAGTGGCATAAGTATTGGTCAACAAGCAGCGAAAGAAGCGCTATCACGTTTAAACCCACAAAAGCTGTCGACCATGAAGGTGCCGGTATTATTTCGTGCTGATATTGCTAATACCCTCTGGGGGCACTTTATTGCCGCGATTAGCGGTGGCAACTTATATCGTAAGTCATCGTTTTTATTAGATGCATTGGGGAATGAGGTTTTCCCGAGTTTTCTCTCAATTAATGAGCGTCCTCATATTGCTAAAGCACTCGCGAGTAGCGCATTTGACAATGAAGGTGTTTTGACAAAAGACAGAGACATCATTACTCATGGGGTGTTACAAACCTATCTCTTAACCAGTTATTCTGCCCGTAAGTTAGGGCTTACTACTACGGGGCATGCTGGTGGTATTCATAATTGGTTAGTGAAGGATAAAAATATAACAACGAAAGGCAGTAAAGCCGCAGACTTTGATGCCATGTTAAAAGCCTTAGGTACAGGCTTGTTGGTTACTGAATTAATGGGGCAAGGGGTCAATGTGGTGAATGGTGACTATTCTCGCGGTGCTGCCGGATTTTGGGTTGAAAATGGTAAAATTGCGTATCCGGTTAGTGAAATTACCATTGCGGGTAACTTGGCGGAAATGTTTAAAGGTATTGTCGCTGTTGGTGCTGATGTTGATAAACACGGGAGTATTAATACAGGTTCAATCTTAATCGATAACATGCAGGTGGCAGGCCAGTAATTTATCTTTTCATCAGGTGTTAGCAGAAGTGCTGAGGAATGGGGATGTAAATAATGTTACTAACACCTCGCACTTCACACCTAGCACTTAAGCCTTATGTTAACAGTAGGGTTGCTGTGCCTAAAAAAGCAAATATCCCCACTACATCAGTCACAGTCGTAATAATGACGCTCCCTGCAAGCGCTGGGTCAATGTTGAAGCGTTTAAGTATTAGTGGAATAGCAACACCTGCTAAGCCCGCTGCCGTCATGTTCATTAGCATCGCAAAAGCAATAACGACGCCTAGCATTATATCCTGTTTCCAAATAGCGACCACGCTTGCAATTAATAATGCCCAAATAATACCATTAAGAAAGCCTATGGCTATTTCCTTGTGTAAGAGCGCGCGAGCATTACTATTACCTACATGACCTAATGCCATACCACGAATAACTAAAGTTAAGGTTTGATTACCGGCAACACCGCCCATGCTCGGTACTAAAGAGTTAAGGACCGCTAATACTGCTAGTTGTTGAAAAAGTCCCTCAAACATACTGGTAACTGCAACGGCTAATAAAGCGGTTACTAAGTTAACCCCTAGCCACAATGAGCGCTGCTTTGTACTTTTTATCACAGGTGCAAAGGTGTCGGCTTCATCGTCTAAGCCCACCATGCTCATCATTGAATGTTCAGCATCCTCACGAATAATATCAATGACATCATCAATGGTAATTCGGCCTAATAAATGCCCTTTTTGGTCGATAACAGGTGCTGAAAACCAGTCATATTTTTCAAATAATTGTGCGACTTCTTGCTCGCTCATGTTGGCTTGCACCACTTCAATTTCTGCATCAATTAATGTTGAAATGATAACTTCAGGTTTTGCCGTGACAATAGAGGCTAATGAAACGGCACCAATGAAATGATTGGTTCTATCAACAACGTAAAAAGAGTCTGTTGCTTCTGGCAGTTGGCCCTTTAACCGTAAATAGCGTAATACTACGTCAACACTGACTTCAGGGCGTAAAGTAATGGTGTCGGTATTCATGATACCGCCGGCAGTATCATGCTCATAAGATAATGCTGTTTCTACCCGGCTTCTATCTTGGGAATCCATAGAATTGAGCACTTGCCTATAAACGCTGTCGGGCAGGTTACGCAATACTTCAGCTAAATTATCAACATCCATGCCTTCGGCAACAGCAGCGAGTTTTTCAGGCTTTATACTGGGTAATATGCTTTTGCGTACTTCCTCAGTTAGTTCTTCAAGGACTTCACCGTGGTGTTCGCTATCGATAAGCTGCCATAATACTGCTCGGCTTTTAGCTGGAGAGGATTCAAGGAATAATGCTAAGTCATAGGCAGACATGCCTTGTAATAGCTTACGTACATAAACAAACATGCCACTATCTAAGGCACTATTGACTTGCAGTAGTCTTTGTTGGATATTTTCTTGTTCTATTATTTCTGACATAGCGACCTTACTTGAGCGTGGTAAACGCAGTCAACAGAGTAAAGGGAAATATCAACGCTATTAAACACTCAAATGAAGGGTTAATAGACTTAATATTTATGTTATTTATTGCTTTGGTTATTTAATGTTATTTATTCATCTTCGTCAAATTTATCGCCAATTAACTGGCTTATAGCTGCTAAAGCGGCTGGCGCATCAACTCCCTGAGCGGTTACTTTTACAACTTTTCCTTGCCCGCCAGCTAATAACATAATAGCCATTATACTGTTGGCGTCAGCTTCTTTTTGCTCAAGCGATAAGGTGATGTTCGCCGAAAAACTTTGGCAAAGTAAGGCTAGCTTACTTGCAGCTCTGGCGTGCAAGCCTAACTTATTAATAATGGTAATTTCTTTACTTACGATGATATTGGTATCCGCTGTCTCTGCAGTTGGTGTGCTGCTTGCTGCTAATTTAGGCTTATGTGATGGCATAATGGCGTTACTCAATGCTTTTTTTTATATCTCGATGATGCGTTTGTACATTTTTTTGTTCTTTGATAAAGTTTCTTGCTAATAATTCAGCAATATAAACCGAGCGGTGCTTGCCGCCTGTACAACCAATAGCAATAGTAACATAACTACGGTTATTGCGCTCTAAGTGAGGCAACCAAGTCATCATAAAGCTATTAACTTGCCAAATAAATTTAGTGACAATGGGCTGGCTGGCAAGAAAGTCTATTACTGGTTGCTCTAAGCCAGTATAGGGTTTTAACTCTTTTTCCCAATGTGGGTTAGGGAGGAAGCGCACATCAAATACATAGTCAGCATCGGCTGGAATACCGTGTTTAAAGCCAAATGATTCAAAAACAAGCACCATATTACCCGTTTTTTTGCCCAGTATGCGCTCGCGCACTAAATCAGCTAATTGGTGTGGGCTTAATTCGCTGGTGTTAATGTATAAGTCAGCATTGATTGAAATTGGTGTTAACAATTCTTTTTCTAGTGCTATGGCTTGGTCTAAGGCGATATTATTTTTGATCAGTGGGTGCAACCGTCTGGTTTCACTGAACCGTCGAATCAGATCGTTATCATCGGCATCTAAAAATAAGGTGGTAACATCAACGGCATTGGGTAAATATTCAATGATTTCTTCTATATCTTGCGGGTTGTTAGGTAAGTTTCGCACGTCTAGACTTACGGCGACATTTTCATAATCATTAATCACGGTGTGCGTTAATGCTGGCAGTAAATTTACGGGAATATTGTCAACACAATAATAACCTAAATCTTCTAATACTCTTAATGCTACAGACTTACCTGAGCCAGAGCGACCACTAACAATTATAAGCTTCATATATTAAATCTCAATTGCGGATAAAAAAAGTCGAGAAACGAGGGTGTTACAAGTTGTCACTTTGCTTGTTTAAAATTTAAATGGCTTGCTGAATCAGGTCAAACATTGCTTCTTGGTTTATACACTTGCGTACTTTTTTAGCTGTTTTACGATCGCTAAAAAGCTTTGCAATGCTTTGCAGTGTTTCTAAATGTTCCTGTGTGTTATTTTCAGGGACAAATAAACAAATAAATATATCAACTGGCTGGTTGTCAATAGCGTCAAAATCAATGGCTTGTTCAGTGGTTAAAAAAACAGCAACCGCTTTGTCTGTATTACTGAGCCTAGCATGAGGAATGGCAATGCCGTTACCAATACCTGTGCTGCCCATTTTTTCTCGGCTCAGTAAGCTATCTAATAGATCGGTTGGATTTACATTGCCTAATTCCTGGGCAGCAAGCTGACATATTTTTTCAAGTAAGCGTTTTTTACTGCGAACTGGTACTGCACATTGCGTGCAGTCCAGTGTTAAGATATTTTGTAGTGTCATAATAATTTAAGTGGTGGCGCTAAGCTAATGTTGGGTTATTTTGCCTTTATATTTGAGTATCTGGCGGTCGAGTTTATCAACCAAATTATCTATTGAACTATACATGTCGGTATTCACCGCAGAGGCATGAATTTCATTACCTTTTAAATGCACTGTGGCTTCTGCTTTTTGATCTAACTTCTCTACCGTTAATACTACGTAAACATTAGTAATATGGTCAAAGTGACGCTCTAACTTGGCTAGCTTTGTTTCAACATAGTTGCGTAATGATGAAGTGATATCTACATGATGGCCCGTAAGATTAATTTGCATAAGTATGATCCTTCTTTAGTTCAATTAAAAATAAAGTTACTGATTATAGTAAACTTTTACGTTGGTTCGACGGTGGAATAGCTAAAGACTCTCGATACTTAGCTATTGTGCGCCTAGCAACGTTAATACCCTGCTCGGCTAGTAAATCAGCCATTTTACTATCACTTAGCGGTTTAGCAGGTATTTCCGCTAAAATGAACTTTTTAATTAACGATCGAATAGCAGTAGACGAACATTCACCGCCATTTTCAGTGCTAACATGGCTTGAAAAAAAATATTTTAATTCAAAAATACCTCGTGGCGTATGCATATACTTCTGTGTTGTTACACGAGAAATTGTAGACTCATGCATATCGACCGCTTCAGCGATATCATTTAAAACCATTGGCCGCATTGCTTCTTCACCATGTTCTAAAAAGCCTTGTTGGCGTTGTACAATACAGTTTGATACTTTGAGTAAAGTGTCGTTGCGTGATTCTAAACTTTTGATAAACCACTTGGCTTCTTGTAAATTAGCGCGAATAAATTGGCCGTCGTTACTCGATGACTTTGTTGTTTTAGTCATGGCGGCATATTGTTGATTGACTGACAGCTTAGGAGCGCTATCAGGGTTTAACTCAACCACCCAGCGGCCATTTTTTTTCTCTACGGAAACGTCAGGAATCACGTATTGATCATCGCTTTTATCAATCACATCACCAGGGCGAGGGTTTAAACTTTGAATTAACCGCATCACTTCACGTAAGTCATCCTCTTTCAGCCGTGTTTTACGCATGAGTTGACGGTAATCACGGCTACCCAGTAAATCAATATGCTCTCTGATAATTAATTTGCTTTCTGTTAAGTAAGGAGTGTCAGAACTAAACTGGTTTAATTGAATTAGTAAACAGTCAGCAATCGACGGCGCGGCAACCCCTATAGGATCAAATACATTAATACGTTTTAGAACGGCTTCTACTTCATCAAGCTCTAGCCCTTCAATCCCGACACTCTCTAAAATATCTTCACTTGAAACCGTTAAGTAACCTGCATCGTCTACAGCTTCAATAATTGCTATGGCAATGGCTCTATCGGTTTCAGAAAAAGGCGTTAACTCCATTTGCCATAAAAGGTGATCTTGAATTGAGTCAGTTGTTTCACCTTGATAGGTGTAATCTTCTCCTGGGCTACTAATAGCACCAGTGTTTGAGGTGCCGGCACTGTAGCTTTCTTCCCAAGTTGTATCTATGTTTAACTCTTCAGGAATATCACTTTTTTCCATGGCTTCTGTCGTACTAATTTCATCAATGCTTGCCGATGGTTCTTCACTGGTCGTTGTTTCAGCTGTGGCTGAAAAGGCCTCTTCAAGTCTCTCTGAACTATCGTTAGCGCTATTTTCCGTATCAGCGCTAGATCTGTCTTGTTCACTTATTTCAAGTAGAGGGTTGCTTTCAAGTACTTCTTGTATTTCTTGCTGAAGCTCTAACGTAGACAGCTGCAACAGCTTGATCGCTTGTTGCAGTTGCGGTGTCATCGTTAATTGCTGTCCTATTCGGAGTTGCAGAGTTGGGCGCATCTACTTTTTTTACTTCCTATTAATAAATATTGCTAACATTATGATAACTAATTTAAAAATTACTTTTAGTCACTTAAGGTTAGTATAGCCTAAGTGAGTTCAGTATAGCCAAAGTTCTCATGCTTAAGTTAACTATAGCGTGAATTGTTCGCCTAGGTATACATCTCTTACCGTTTGATTCGCAAGAATTTGATCAGAGTCACCTTCAGCAATTATTTCACCATGACTAACAATATATGCATGTTCACATACATCAAGTGTTTCACGCACATTATGATCAGTAATTAATATACCAATACCGCGATTTTTAAGGTGAATAATTATTTTTTTTATATCACCAACAGAAATTGGGTCAACACCTGCAAAGGGCTCATCAAGTAGAATGAACTCAGGATCAGCGGCCAATGCCCTTGCTATTTCTACCCGTCTTCGTTCACCACCTGACAGGCTCATACCCAAGTTGTCTTTAATGTGACTAATACTAAACTCTTCTAGTAGTTGTTCTAGTTTACTTTGCCTTTCGTGTTCATTAAGGCCCTTGCGAGTTTGCAAAATAGCCATAATATTATCAGTAACTGTGAGCTTTCTAAATATCGAGGCTTCTTGGGGTAAATAGCCTATGCCACGTCTTGCTCGTTCATGCATAGGAGCAAGGGTAACGTCTTCATCGTTGAGTATAATTTGGCCGTTGTCATTTGGAACTAAACCGACAATCATATAGAAAGACGTTGTTTTTCCAGCGCCATTAGGGCCTAGCAAACCAACAATTTGGCCAGCACTTACAGCTAAACTAACGCGCTTAACGACTTTTTTATTTTTATAAGACTTTGATAAATTTTGAGCTATCAAGGTTGATTTGCTCGATATATCGTCAGCTTTATGGTTTGTTACTGTCATTGTTTTTCTTATCTTGTTGGGCTTTTATTTGAGCAGGCTGTAAAATAGTGGTTACCGATTCATTTTGACCACTAATCGCTTCTAATTTTTCACTTAATGTGTTGTAAGTAATTGTTTCACCAGTAACTTTGCTACCAGCTTGCTTAACTTGTGCGTTACCTGAAATAGTAATGATGTATTGATCTGGTTGATATTTTATTTCATTTGCTTGCAAGCTAATTAAGCTCCCGTCTTCTAATTCTTGTTTGAAAATAGCGGGTTCACCTTTGGCAAGGTAGGTGTCATATTTTTCGTTAGTTGCCTCATCATGATGGCTATATACCTGAACAATATCAGCAACGATAGAAATAGAGCCTTGGCTGATATTTACGTCGTCTAAATAACTTGCTATTTTATTTTTTAAATCAGCAGATTGCCGCTTAGATTTTATGGTGATTTCTTGCGTAAGATCTTTTTTTGCAGCAGAAGCTGGTAGACCTAACGAGAGCAGTAGTGTGCTAAATAATAGCGCTTTGCTAAGGTTTTTAAGTGTCATGAAGGTATTAACTATTGTTTTTTTTGTAAATGGTACGCACATGTTCAGTTAAAGTCATCTGTTTAGTGTTTAAGTCAATGATCAAACCAGAGCCATACATGGTGAAGTCTTTACCTTGCACCATCACTGTTTGCTCTGAGCTGATAATATTAGTATTTAAATCAAGCTCTAAATATTTACAGTATATTGCTTGTATTAAGCTATTTTTATCGGTTGCACTTAAGTGTACGCGATGATTTAAAATAACCCTATTGTTTTTATACAGTGTTGCTTCTTTTGCACTTAGTTTCCACGGTGGGTTTTGCGTACTAGCAAGCTTAGGTAGACTGTTATTTAGGTTATTGCTGTTAGGCGTTGAGATTTTATTAGGGTGATTTTGGGGATATAGGGTGTAATTGGGTAACTCAAAGTGCGTGACCTCAAGCTCTGCGTAATGCTCCATGCGATCAGCAATGATTGCATGGGAAAGTTGTCCTGTGTCGGTATAAATATCGGTTTTGAGTGCTTCGGCAATAAAATCAGGGGTTAACTTGTTTGCAACACCTGTTTCTGGTGCTTTTTCTGCCTGGCGCCACTCAATGATGCCGTAAGCGGTTGCCCCCATGAGTAACACTAAAAAAGCGAGGGTATTGGCGCGTGTCATATACTTGCGCCTGTTGCCTGGTTAAGTGAGCCTTGACATTGCATGATTAAATCACACACTTCTCTTACAGCACCAAAACCACCGCGGGTAAAAGTGATGTAATCAGCGTTTGCACATACCGTAGGGTGTGCATCAGACACAGCAATACCTAAGTTAACATAATTAATACAGGCTAAATCAGGGATGTCGTCACCTATATAGGCTATTTCATCTGGGGTTAAATTAAGCTGATTGGCCAGTTTGGTTAATGCAGGAAGTTTATCTTCCTGCCCTTGTATAATGTGTTTAACGTTTAAAGCGGCCATTCGGTTGGCCACTATTGCTGAGCGTCTCCCCGTTATAATTGCAACTTCAACACCGCTGCTGCCTAAGGCTTTTATGCCAAAGCCATCTTTGGTATGAAAGGCTTTTAGTTCTTCGCCGTCATTACCTAAATAGATTCGGCCATCAGAAAAAACGCCATCGACATCACAGACCAATAATTTTATATTTTTTGCGCGTGCTAACGTGGTGTGACAAACCTCACCGTATAATGTGTTCGCCATGTTATTGGGCTTTGGGCTGTCACTCTGTTTTTTAGCGTTCATTTATAGTACTCCTGAGCGCAGTAAATCATGTGTATTCATGGCGCCGATAGGGGTTTGTTTATTATCAACAATAATTAAACCGTTAATTTTTTTCTCTTCCATGATATTTAGCGCTTGTGCTGCTAGCATATCAGCTTGTACCACTGTAGGCGATGTGGTCATAACACTCGTTATTTTATCGTGGTGAATATCAATTTGTAGATCAAGAATTCTGCGTAAATCGCCATCGGTAAATAAACCCACTAGTTGGTTATTTGCGTTAACAACCCCCGTCATTCCTAAACCTTTAAGCGACATTTCTACCAGAGCATCTTTGATTAATGCCTCATCAGAAACAAGAGGAAGGCGCTCACCTTGGTGCATAATATCGCTTAAACGCAGCAGTAAACGTTTCCCTAGGCTACCACCAGGATGTGATAATGCAAAATCATCTGCGGTAAAGCCGCGCGCATTAAGCAAAGCAACTGCAATTGCATCGCCCATGACTAAGGTTGCCGTGGTACTTGACGTAGGCGTTAGGCCTAATGGACAAGCTTCAGTGCTAACCTTAATGCAAAGATGAGTATCAGCTAACTTTGCCAAGGTGGAAGTTGTGTTGCCTGTCATGGCAATCAGCTTAGCACCAATGCGTTTTATTACCGGAATAATAGCAAGTACTTCGGCTGTTTCACCTGAATTTGAAATGGTGAGTACGACATCATTATTGGTAACCATCCCTAAGTCGCCATGGCTTGCTTCCCCTGGGTGAACAAAAAAAGCAGGGGTACCAGTGCTAGCAAGTGTCGCAGCAATTTTTCCGCCAATATGGCCAGATTTTCCCATACCAATCACAATAACGCGCCCTTGGCAGTTAAACATTAATTGGCATGATTTTTCAAAACTATCATCAATATATTGTAACAACTCCACGATAGCTTGTTGTTCAATATTAATTACATTTTTGGCAAGTTCTTTAAAGTTTTTCATGGCTCTAGGTATCATTTGTTGGTTGTTTAGCTAGTAAATTGTTGTTTGACTAAAAAGGAATGCCTGATAAGCACAAAAGCTTAATAACAATAATGCGCCTTTTACGCGAGTCAGTCTAAAATACCCGAATTTACGACTAAAACATAATAGGAAGAGTAAGCCGGTAATGGCCAACATAATAGGGGCATCTCTAAGTGAGGCCTCAGGGTTGATTGCCCCAGGAGCTATTATACCAGCAAAGGGCAATACTGCTAATATATTAAATATATTTGAGCCGACAATATTGCCGATAGCTAAGTCGTCTTCTTTTTTTAAGATACTTGCGATACTGGCTGCAAGTTCAGGTAAGCTTGTGCCAATGGCAATAATCGTTAAGCCAATAACTAAATCACTAATGCCATAAGCTTTGGCAATATATATGGCTGAATCAACCAAAAAATGGGCACTTAATACCAGCAGTGTGAGGCCAGCAACTAACCAAAAAATTGACATTTTTGTCGTTGTCACTTCAGGTAGGCCTTGCTCAGCTTCAAGGATCATAGGGTCATCTATTTTATTATTTTTACGCTGTATTATTGCTTTAATTAATAAAACCGCAATAAAAACAAAAAAACCTATCATTAAAGTAATACCTTCAAAGAAGCTGAAAGTATTATCAAATAGCATCCAATAAGCTAAAAGAGAAATTAGTAATAAAAGGGGTAACTCTTGTTTAATGGTAGAAGAGGAAACCATTAAAGGTTTAATTAAAATACTTACCCCTAGGACTAATGCTATGTTGGTAATATTTGAGCCGATAGCGTTACCAATTGCCGTGTCTGGATTACCTTGCAGTGAGGCGGCGGCGGCAACCATCATTTCAGGGGCAGATGAGCCCATAGCAACAATAGTTAAACCAATAATCATAGGAGAAACACCTAAGTTTCTTGCTAAAGATGAAGCGCCCAGAACAAACTTGTCTGCGCTCCAAACGAGTATGGTTAAGGCAACCAATAATATTACTACTTGTGCTAACATTCATCACTCCAAAATAAAGGCGCTAAATTGTCGCTGTTTGTGACGGAAAAAAAAAGTAATTAATGTAATTAATGTAAAATAACTTTAATAATGCGCAAAAAAGTAGTTTTTTTACATTTTCTAACATTTAATCAGATTTATTCTCCACTAAATTGTTAATTGTTAGTGAACAATTCTAGGTGGTCAGGTAAAATTGCGGCTAATTAATAAGGCATAATTGATATTATGATGGTAAACGAAAAAAATAGAAATTTAGTTGATATATGTAATCTAACCTTCAGGCGAGGTGAGCGGGTTATTTATAATGATATTAGCTTGTCTATTCCTCAAGGTAAAGTGACCGCAATAATGGGGCCTAGTGGTATTGGGAAAACCACTTTGTTACGTTTAATTGGTGGGCAAATACGCCCCGACTCTGGCCAAATCTTATTTGCTGGTAAAGATATTCCTCAACTTTCTCGAACAGCCTTGTATGAAACACGTAAACGTATGAGTATGTTATTTCAAAGTGGTGCTCTTTTTACCGACATGAGCGTTTATGACAATATCGCCTTTCCTATTAGAGAGCACACCCAGCTGTCTGAAACCATTATTGAAAAAATAGTATTAATGAAACTTGAAGCCGTAGGCTTGCGCGGTGCACGTGATTTACAACCGAATGAGCTTTCTGGTGGAATGGCACGCCGTGTTGCGTTAGCACGTGCTATTGCCTTAGACCCAGAATTAATTCTTTATGATGAACCTTTTGCAGGACAAGACCCTATTTCAATGGGAGTTATTGTACGTTTAATTCGCTCATTAAATGATGCCCTTGGTTTAACATCTGTCGTGGTTTCTCATGATGTGCCTGAGGTGATGAGTATTGCTGATTATATCTACATTATTGCGGAGCAAAAAATTATTGGTCATGGCACGCCTGCGCAAATCAACGAGGACGACTCTTCATTAGTGCAACAATTTGTTAAGGGGGAGGCAGATGGGCCAGTACCTTTTCACTTTGATGCACCTCACTATCAAGGCGAGCTTATTCAAGGCTCATCTGGCGTAAGTAAACGAGGTAAGCGTTAATGGAGCAGCTGCAATTATTAGGACGCAATACGTTAGCGTTAGTTAGTGGCTTAGGGCGCGCCGTTATTGTGTTACTGTCTGCCATATTACACCTGCCTAATATACGTAAGGGCACACCATTATTAATAAAACAACTGTACAGTGTGGGTGTTAAGTCACTGGTTATAATTGTTGTTTCTGGCAGCTTTATTGGCATGGTATTGGCGTTACAAGGCTATACTATTTTAGTGGGATATGGTGCTGAAGCAAGCCTTGGGCCTATGGTGGCGCTGTCTTTATTGCGCGAGCTAGGCCCTGTTGTAGCAGCGTTACTTTTTGCGGGCCGGGCAGGCTCGGCCTTAACCGCTGAGATTGGCTTGATGAAAGCAACTGAACAATTATCAAGTTTAGAAATGATGGCAGTAGACCCATTGCGTCGGGTGATAGCACCACGCTTTTGGGCGGGTTTTATTAGTTTGCCGTTACTTGCTGCTATATTTTCTATGGTGGGGATTTTAGGGGCTCACCTCGTTGGTGTTGATTGGCTTGGCGTTGACAGCGGGACTTTTTGGTCGGTAATGCAGGCACAAGTAGATTTTAACAAAGATATTTTAAATGGTATTATCAAAAGTATTGTTTTTGCTTTTGTTGTTACTTGGATTGCCGTTTACAAAGGCTTTGATTGTGAGCCTACTTCTGAAGGTATTGCACGCGCGACAACGTCAACTGTGGTGCAGTCATCGTTGTTGGTATTGGGGTTAGACTTTATTTTAACAGCATTAATGTTCGCAAGATAGTTTGTGTAGTAAATACGGTTTTTGGTATTCAGTTTTAGTGAGTTCTAATAATTTTTTAAGTCGCTTTTAAAGGCGTTTGGTGAAGACATTATGTCAAAAAAAATAGAGTTGATGGTGGGTGTTTTTGTTGCTTTAGGTATTGCTGCTTTACTCGTGCTGTCACTAAAAGTAGCTAACAGCGGTATTGCAGGTGACGGAGAAAGTTATAACCTTTTTGCTAAGTTTGATAATATTGGTGGTTTAAAGGTGCGCTCCCCGATTAAAGTGGGTGGTGTCGTTATTGGCCGGGTGAGTAATATCTCCCTGGATGAGGACGACTATACCCCTGTTGTGACTTTAGCAATATATAGTGAATACGATAATTTTTCAGAAGCAACGTCGGTCGCAATTTTGACAGCCGGCCTTTTGGGAGAGCAATACATAGGTTTACAGCCAGGCTTTATGGATGATTCGTTAGATATCCTGCAACCAAATGACCTTATTGAAGATACTAAACCTGCGTTAGTATTAGAAGAGCTAATAGGGCAGTTTTTATTTAGCCAAGGAAGTGGTGATTAACAATGAAAGAGGGGAAGATAAATAAAATGAAAACGTCAAAAATCACACTGTTTTTTAGTTGTATTTTTGCTTTTATATTAACGCAAAGCACTTTGGTGCATGCTGCGGAGCGATTAGATGACTCATCAGAAACTGAAATAGAGGATGCGGTCGACCCCGCGCGGATTTATGTAGATAAAAGTGACCCTTATCTGATGATAAAGCAAGTGGCAGGAAAAACCTTTCAACGCTTTGCTGATGAGCAACAAACGATAAAAGCAGATCCTAATATTCTTAAGCGCATCGTACGTGAAGAGTTAATGCCTTATATCAATTATCGATATTCAGCCTTTAAAGTTATCGGTAAACATTTAAGAAACACGACTGAACAAGAAAGAAAAGATTTTGTGCCTGTTTTTAAAGAGTACTTAATAACCTCTTATGCACAAGTTTTCACGCTTTATGAAAACCAACCAGTAGAGTTTGCACCCGCTAAAGATTTTTCTCAAAACAGAATTGTGGCGGTAGACACGCGCATCATAATGACAGGTAGGGCTAATATAGATGTGTCATTTAAAGTAAGACGAAACAAAAAAACTAACGAATGGAAAGCATTTGATATGGTTGCAGAAGGTGTCAGTTTACTTGACAGCAAACAAGCTGAGCTAGGCGGTGTTATTCGTCAAAAAGGCTTACCTTATGTTACCGAGCTCTTAAGGCAGCAAAGTGAAAGGGATATTGTTTTTAAAAAATAATTGACAACACCTTGGTGACTTTATACCTAACGAGTTTTATAACGTTAGCGAGAAACCGAGCTTAACATTAACCAAGCTAAAAGTGACGGATTTGTGGAAAAAATAACGTTAAGTATCACAGAAAACAAGATCGCGTTAGTAGGTGAACTAACACGGCAAACCGTGATGGATATCTCAAAAAAAAACATTAGGCAAATTATTGCTCAGCAACACCCCACAATTGATTTAAAACAAATTTCTCGTATAGATACAGCAGGCCTTGCTTGGCTTTTTTATTTGCTAGAGCAAGCAATAACTACTGATTGTCAATTAACATTTAGTGGCATACCTGTTAAATTAACTAAATTAATTAGCTTAAGTGGGGTTGAAGGCTTTTTGCCAACAGCTCCTAACAGCAATGAATAACCGATTAAGGACATACTTTGGAAGTAACAGAAATAGAAAAATTAATTAATGATGCGTTAACACTTGATGAATTACATGTTAAGTTTGACGGTTCACAGTGTAGTGTTATTGCGGTTGCAGATATGTTTGCTGACTTATCACGAATTAAGCGCCAACAAGTTGTTTTTGCCCCCTTAGCAGATGCAATTAAAGAAGGTGCTATACATGCAGTGTCTGTTAAAACCTTTACTAAAGAGCAGTGGCAACGAGACAAGCTATTTAATATGTAGCTATTATTTAGCGATAATATTATTAGGTGTTGTGCGTTAACTCGTCATACCTAGTTAAGTCAGTATTCCATTCATTCATAAGAAAAGAAGTAGCCATTTTGGACGCATTTAAAGTTATTGGTGGTAAACCACTACGTGGTGAAGTCACCATTTCAGGGGCTAAAAACGCCGCACTCCCTATTTTAATGTCAGCATTATTATCAAAAACACCGATCGTTTTTAATAATGTACCTAAGTTAAATGATATTTTAACGACCGTAAAATTGCTGGGTCAACTAGGGGCTAAAACCCAATGGCTAGGTGAAGATAAATTAAGTATTGATGCGAGTCATATCACGCAATGTTGCGCGCCTTATGATCTTGTTAAAACAATGCGGGCCTCTATTTTGGTGTTGGGGCCTTTGCTTGCGCGTATGGGGCACGCCGAGGTGTCATTGCCAGGCGGTTGCGCTATTGGCGCACGGCCAGTAAATTTACATATTCAAGGCCTTAAAGCGATGGCTGCAGATATAGACGTTGAGAACGGCTATATTGTTGCAAATAAAGAAGGTCGCCTTAAAGGCGCTAACATCTTTATGGATGTTGTCAGCGTTACCGGAACTGAAAACCTAATGATGGCAGCCGCTTTGGCAGAAGGCGTTACCATCATTGAAAATGCCGCACGCGAGCCCGAAATTGTTGACCTTGCTAATTGTTTAATCAGTATGGGGGCAAAGATTGCTGGCGCGGGAACCAATACATTAACTATTGAAGGGGTTAGTGAGCTACGCGGCAGTGAATATAGCGTGATGCCCGATAGAATTGAAACCGGTACTTTCTTAGTTGCCGCGGCCGTAACCCAAGGTAAAGTTAAATGTTTAAACACAGACGCTGCCGGTTTAGAAGCCGTATTGTCAAAACTCACTGAAGCCGGTGCGCAAATTACCATAGGTGAGAACAGTGAAGGCGTAGAATGGATTGAGTTGCTAATGACGCAAACGCCGAAAGCCGTCAATGTTATCACAGCACCACACCCAGCATTTCCAACCGACATGCAAGCACAATTCATGACCCTTAATGTATTAGCAGAAGGGACAGCAACGGTTATTGAAACTATTTTTGAAAACCGCTTTATGCATGTACCAGAATTACAACGTATGGGGGCAGATATTACTCTTGAAGGGAATACTGCCATTGTGCAAGGCGTTGACTCATTAAACGGTGCGCAAGTTATGGCCACTGATTTACGCGCTTCAGCAAGCTTAGTGATTGCAGGGTTAGTTGCTAAAACACCGACCCAGGTTGATCGTATTTATCATATTGATCGTGGCTACTTGAAAATTGAAGATAAGTTGCAAGCATTAGGAGCAAATATCACCCGTATCGATATTAATTAGCTGCATTAACTACTAACCAATGTGGGTTCGGCTTAACAACCCAATTATATAATAAAATCCAGAGCTACGGGTTATTATCCTCCTGTCCACTCTGGATTTTTTGTGTTATGAAATAATTACACTCGAGAACAAACCGCACATTTTGTTATTGTAACTTTAGCATGCGGCAAAATATATACTATGTTAACGTAAACGCCTTGTTAGCTTATTTGGAGGTTCGCCCATGCTTTTTTCTGGTTCATTAAATACGGATTGTCCAATTCGTCAAAAAATACGTGAATTTTACCGTATCGATGAAAACGTTGCCGTTGACTATATTTTACCCTTTGCTGAGGTCAATGTTAGTGCGCGAAGTCGCGCTTGGGAGCGTGCTCGCCAACTGGTTTTAAAAATTCGTAAAGACCAAGCAGGCAATGGTGCAATTGATGCGCTATTAAACGAATACTCTTTGTCGACAGAAGAAGGGGTTGTACTCATGTGTTTGGCAGAAGCTCTGCTACGGGTGCCAGACAAGCACACACAAGATGCACTAATCCGCGATAAAATTTCTCAAGGGCAATGGAGTACTCACTTAGGAACCAGCGACTCTATTTTTGTGAACGCATCTTCTTGGGGCTTGCTTATCACTGGCTCTATGGTTGATTATGCCGATAAGCGTAAACAAGACAAATTTGGTTTATTGAAGAAAACAATAGGGCGTTTGGGTGAGCCCGTTATTCGTAAATCGATGAACTACGCCATGAAAATTATGGGGAAGCAGTTTGTTATGGGTGAAACCATCAAAGCGGCTACCGAGCGTGCAGCAACCAAAGAGCAGCAAGGTTATGTTTATTCTTATGACATGTTGGGCGAAGGTGCTCGCACCATGGCTGATGCACAGCGCTACTTTAAGTCATATCAAGACGCGATTGATGAAATAGGCAAAGTTGCCTTGGCGTCAGGAAAAAATGATCCCCGCCGAGTGCCGGGTATCTCAGTCAAATTGTCTGCAATTCATCCTCGCTATGAGTTTACCAACAAGTCGCGTGTGATGGCTGAAATAGTACCAAAGTTAAAAGCGCTTTGTTTACAAGCAAAAACTTATAACATTGGTTTAACTGTTGATGCAGAAGAGTCTGAGCGACTAGATATTTCGTTAGACATAATAGAAGCCGTTTTTACCGATACAGCACTTGGTGATTGGCAAGGTTTTGGTATTGCCCTGCAAGCGTATCAAAAGCGGGCGATGTTTGTGGTTGACTGGCTAAGAGACCTAACACTTAAAGCAAACCGCCGCATGATGATTCGATTAGTAAAAGGCGCTTACTGGGATACCGAAATTAAAAATGCACAAAAAGATGGCATGAGCGACTTTCCCGTATTTACCCGCAAATCATCAACAGATGTTTCTTACCATGCTTGCGCAAATAAGTTGCTTGATTATAGAGACACTATCTACCCGCAATTTGCGACACATAATGCTTACACTGCGGCGACTATTGTTGAGCTAGCAGGTGAAGACAAAAACGGTTTTGAGTTTCAATGCTTACATGGCATGGGCGACTCTTTATATGACCAAATAGTTTCTAAAGAAAGCATTCAATGCCGTATTTATGCACCTGTAGGGTATCACGAAGACTTGTTGGCTTATTTAGTCCGTAGGTTATTAGAGAATGGCGCTAACTCCTCTTTTGTTAATGCTATTGTTGATGAGTCTCAGCCGGTTGAGTATTTACTTGAAGATCCTGTAGAAAAAACACAAGGCTTAAGAGATAGATACAATGGGCAAATAAAAATGCCAATAGATCTTTATCGAGATGAAAATAAGAAAAAACGCAGTAACAATATTGAAAGCCGAGATAACTCTAAGGGGATAGACTTAACCGATGCGCTTGTTATTAGCAGTTTAAAATCGACGCTAGATAATTGGTTCACAGATAACCTCTTAAATGAAAAAGATATACCTGATGGTGCTAACGCGGTCAGAAACCCAGCGAACCACAGTGAAATTATAGGCTTTACTCATCACCATAACACCGATGAAATGTTAGCCATGATTGATAAAGCAGATAAAGCCTTTGTTAGCTGGTCGAATACACCAGTAACAGAGCGTGCTGCCTTACTATGTCGTATTGCTGATATTTTAGAACGTCATATAAACGAACTGATTGCACTTTGTATTAAAGAAGCAGGTAAGGTTGCCCAAGATGGTATTGATGAAGTACGAGAAGCTGTTGATTTTTGTCGATATTATGCTGCGCGCGCCATAGAACAAAGTGAAGACGAGCGCCTTGAGGCGCGTGGCGTTGTTTTATGTATTAGCCCATGGAATTTCCCACTAGCGATATTTTTAGGGCAAGTAGCCGCTGCTATCGTAACCGGTAACACTGTGTTGGCAAAACCTGCCGAGCAAACGAGCCTTATTGCCCTGCGCGCCATAGAATTAATGCAATCAGTAGGCTTACCTCAAGATGTAGTGCAGGCGGTTTTAGCGCAAGGTAGTGCGGTAGGTAAAACTATTGTGCCTGATGAAAGAGTGGCCGCAGTCATGTTTACGGGGTCAACTGAAACGGGAACCCGCATTTCTCAAACCTTAGCTGAGCGAGGTGGTGACCAGGTACCTTTAATTGCAGAAACCGGTGGCCAAAACTGTATGATTGTAGATTCTACTGCATTACCAGAGCAGGTAGTAGACGATGTGATTTCATCGGGTTTTCAATCAGCAGGGCAACGTTGTTCAGCGTTAAGAGTTTTATACTTACAAGACGATATTGCGGATAATGTTATTACCATGCTTAAGGGCGCTTTAGCAGAATTACATATTGGCAACCCTGCACAGTTAAGTACAGATGTTGGTCCTGTTATTGACCAAAAAGCACTTGATGCCCTTAATGCGCATACTGATTACATGAAAAACAATGGCACGCTTTTATATCAATGCGAGTTATTTGGCGGCAAATCAGTTAGCCCTAATAAAGAAAAGTATAACCGTGATGGGCATTTCTTTTTTGCGCCCTGCTTATATGAAATTAGCAGTATTGATGTGTTAACCAAAGAAGTCTTTGGTCCTTGTGTTCATGTTATTCGCTTTAAAGGCGAAGAGATAGAAGAGGTTATTGAAAAAGTAAATAGCACTGGCTTTGGTTTAACCATGGGTATTCATACGCGTATAGAAAACAGAGCAATGGACTTAGCTAAACTATCGCGAGCGGGTAATGTGTATATTAATCGCAATATGATCGGCGCGATTGTTGGTGTACAGCCTTTTGGCGGTAGAGGTTTATCAGGAACAGGGCCTAAAGCCGGTGGTCCCAATTACCTATCACGCTTAATGGTTGAAAAAGCTACACCTGATGAAGAAACATTTAATTTGTTGCCTGCGCAAACACTTGCCTTGGCCGGTGATGACACCACAAAAGCGCAAGCAGACTCCTTTTTGAATACAGCAGAACAAGCACAAAAAAAGTGGCGTTTAACTGATTTAAACACCCGTATTTCACACGTGCGTCAGTTACTGGCTAAAATAGCACATGTGGAAATTGTTGATGATTTAGCAGATGACTTAAATCGCACGTTAGCAGCGGCACGTAGCCAATTGATTAGCATTGATAAGCGTCTTAAAAGACCACAAGTGTTACCAGGGCCTACCGGTGAGTCGAATGTCATTTATTTAGAAAATCGCGGTAACCTTATTTGTTTTGCCGATGACAATGTCAGCTTTCACTTTTGGGTTATGTCAGTAGTAACTGCACTGGCCACGGGCAATACGGTAACGTCAGTGGTGTCTGATTTATACTACGAAGAAGCCATCGCTTTTAGAGATAAGTTTATTTCAACGGGTGCCGATGTGGGTATTTTACAAGTTGCAAAGCTGCACCACCTAGAAAGCCTGTTAGCACACCCAGCACTGGCAGGTGTCGTAGTGGATAGTAACTGTGGAATAAAACACTACATGAGCGAAAAGCTGTCAGAGCGAGCAGGGGCAATATTGCCGGTAATTACTTCTGAATACTTTGATAACTTGATTCAGCGATTATTAACAGAAAAAACCATCAGCATAGACACTACCGCTTCAGGAGGGAATACATCCTTAATGACCTTGGTTGAAGAAGAAGAATAAATACGTGAGGTGGTGAGGCGCAGTGTGGCGAAAAAAACAAGCGGCAAGTGTTGTTCATCACTCGCAGCCTTGCCTATCTTTATTTATATGAACTAAGGTTATTAAACAAAGGTTTTTTTAATAAAGGGCAATCATGCAGGCAAAAGAATACGCACAACAAGCTACAGGCTCTTTTGCCTTGCCTGACGCTTGGTTTAAAATAAAAACATTAATGGCTGACGAACGCGCAACAATTGCAGACTTTGCAGAAGTTATCAGTGTTGATCCCTTTATGACATCAAGGCTTTTGCAGATTGCCAATAGCAGTATTTATCATTTTCCGGGCCAAATCAGTACTATTTCCCGTGCTATTACTATTATAGGTACACAAGCTGTTTATAATATGATGCTAGTCGATATTGCGGGCTCGGCTTTTAAACACTTTGCAAGCCAGAGTATTAATTTGAAAAGATTTTGGCGAATGAGTGTTTATTGTGCTGTTGCTACTAAAAGTTTAGCAATAAAGGCAGGAATAAAAGACATAGAGCGCTTATTTGTCGCAGGGTTACTGCAAAATATTGGAGAATTACTCGTTGCTAAAACTAGCCCTGAAATTGCACAGCGTTGTGAACAGTATAGCCATGACAAACTACCTTGGCAGATACAAAAAATGCAGCTGGGCTATACTTATACTGATATTTCGGCAGCGTTATTGAAAGCTTGGCAGTTACCTGAAAAAATAATTATACCTGTTCGTTATTTTAATCAAGCACAAAGCCAGCAAATTAATCAAGACGTGAAAGTGTTAAACTTAGCGTCAAGACTTGCGTTACTTGACAGTCATAGCGACCTTTTTACCTTTTCACAGGTGATTGATACATCATTATGTGAAAGTGTAAAGCTTACTGAGCTAGACATAGCGCAAGTGGTTGAAATAGCAAAAAACGACACCCAAGCCATTTTAACCATGATGAACCCAACATTATTTACTCGGTAAGATTGTAGTCAAGACACTTTTTGGCTAGGCCCATAAAGCGTTAACGTGTTAAATAAGAAAGTAACGTTTTGTTTACTGAAGGTTAGTTTTTATTGTTAGGTTCGCGGTGAACGTGCGCTTAGACAATAACTGGAAAGCTTGCTAGCATCAAGCCACTGTAAACGACAACCAACACAATAATAACTAAAGCTTTAGCTATATAATAGCAGCTATAAAAAAAATAAATGAAGGAAGTTTATGAGCACATCTAGAGAACATTTTAGTTCCCGAATTGGCTTTATTCTCGCAGCAGCAGGCTCTGCAGTTGGCATTGGTAATTTGGTGGGCTTTCCCGTGAATGCAGCTAAAAATGGCGGTGGTGCTTTTTTAATCTTATATGCATTGTTTGTATTTTTAATTTGTTTACCAGTGATGATAGCTGAAATGGCGGTTGGTAGAAAAACAGCGAAAGAGCCTGTCGGTGCTTATAAGTCGTTAAGTGGCAATAGCACAATTTGGGGGGTGGCAGGGCTTTTTGGCGTCTTAACTCCCTTCATGATCGCGATATTTTACATGGTTATTACCGTGTGGATATTTGGGTATATAGTGTTAACCCTATCTGGAAATTTGGATTATTTAGCCAGTGGTAATGGCTTTGGTGAGTTTATTAATAGTCCATATCTATTTATTGCCATGGCTGTTGTTGCAGGTATTGTTAATTTCATCTTGGTTGCGGGGGTTAAAGACGGTATTGAAAAAGCGGCTAAAACACTGATGCCAACCTTGTTTTTTATGTTGATCGCAATGGTTGGCTTTGTCTTAACCCTTGATAACGCCTTTGATGGCGTTAAATTCTTCTTAATACCAGATATTACTAAAATAACCCCTAGTGTTGTTAATGGTGCTTTGTCACAGGCTTTCTTTTCATTGTCTTTGGGGATGGGAATTTTAATTACCTATGGCTCATATATAAATAATAAAACCAATATTCCCAACTCAGCCAAGCTTGTCGCTATTACTGATACTTCGGTCGCTTTTGTTGCTGGCCTAATGATTTTACCGGCCGTTTTTTCTTTTAACCCTAATGTTAATCCAAGTGAGTTAAGTGATAGTTCTGTATCGTTAATATTTACTTTTTTACCTAAAATATTCTTAGCATTACAAACGTCAATTGGTTATGTAGGTGCAAGCGCTGTTGCTTTGTTTTTCTTTCTTCTCGTCTTTTTTGCTGCCATAACTTCGTTAGTCTCAATTATTGAAGTGCCCGTTTCTTATTTGGTGACAGAGAAAAAACACAGCCGTAAAAAAGCGCTACTTATTTTGTTGCTAACAGCTGGCGTTTTAACTGTTTTTGCAACACTTTCCTTTGGTATGGTTACTTTTTTTAGCGAATTCACCACTTATGCAGGGGTAAGTAAATCCTTCTTTGACCTAGTTTATGATGTTTTTTATGATACAATTTTACCACTAAATGGCTTTTTATTATGTGTCTTTGTAAGTTATCGTTGGAAGAAAAAGAACCTGTCAGCAGAGCTTAGTGTCGGTAATAAACACTATATTGGTTCTTGGATAGAAAAATACATTAACTTCTCGTTGGGCACCTTTATTCCAGTAATTGTGTTAATTATATTCATTAATACAGTGGCACAGAAGTTCTTTGCAGTAAATCTGTTTGGTTTCTAAAAAGACATAAACACCTTCTTTTACGAGACGATAGATTTGTCATAAATGCCGACTCTCTCAAAGTAATAAAACTAAACCGAGCTACGATAGCTCGGTTTTTTCTTTAACATTGAATAACCCTATTAACACCTAGGCCCTATATATTAAGTTACTCCCTATGATTGAACATATAAACGCAACCGATTTTACTGACTGTCAGCGCCTTTTTCATGGCCGAGGCCATGCTTACGACAATTTATCTCATGTTAATGTGGATTGGTTAGCGCCCGTTATTTTAATCACCTTGTACGAGGCCGTAGACGAATCCTGGCTGTTGACACAAGCAGAGGCATTACAGCAATTAATCAAGGAATGTCGTAGCGTACAAGTACAGCGGCGGTATGAAAAATTTGCCCCTACGCAGGTATTGCTAGGTGAAGTGATTGATCGCACGATCGTTACGGAGCAAGGACTTTCATATCATATTGAATTGGGTAAAGCACAAAATAGCGGCTTGTTCTTAGACATGGCTAATGGGCGCTCTTGGGTCTACCAGCAAGCAGCCAACAAAAATGTGCTTAATTTATTTGCTTACACTTGTGCTTTTTCGGTTGCGGCTACCGCCGGCGGCGCGAGTAAAGTCGTGAATATTGACTTAAGTAAATCGTCATTAAGTAAAGGAAGGGAAAACCATCAACTGAATAATTTAGCAAAGAAAGATGGCAAGCAAATAGTGTTTGAAGGTGTTGATATTTTTAAGTCAAATAGCCGCATTAAAAAACATGGTAAATATGATCTTTTAATTTGCGACCCACCTTCCTTTCAAAAAGGCAGCGTTAATATTGAACGCGATTATGCAAAAATTATTCGTAAAATTCCACAATGGATGAACGAGGGAGCTCAACTGCTGCTGTGTTTGAACTCGCCAGATCTTGACGAGCATTTTTTACAAAAAGAAGTGAGGCGTGAATGCCCAGCTTGCGTATTTGAGCAACGTATAAGTAACCCAAGTGTGTTTAAAGAAGCCCATGCAGGCAAGGGGCTTAAAGTGTTGGTGTTTTCATATCAACCGTAAAGTATAGCGAGCATACGGCATTAATTCGTTGTTTTTATCAGCAATTGTTGCAAGATGTTGTAAATGAGGTTATGTTTATTATTACATTTATATACAGCATTTGGATATGTCATGAAAAAAGTTATCGGTTTATTATCAGTGGTATTCTTGCTTACTGCTTGCTCACCTAAAATAGGTAGTGAAGAGTGGTGCGCTGACATGAAAGAAAAAGACAAAGGGGATTGGACCGCGAGTGAAACCAAAGATTTCGCTAAACACTGTATTTTCTAAACAGACGCTAAATAATTAACTGTGCCAGCGCAGTTAATTATTTTTACTCAACAAGTGCTGCCTTATTGCGTATACGAAAAAAACGAGCAAACCTTGGTATATTTGCTTTTGTTGTACCGTTATATTTAAAAGTAATTATGCTTCCTATTGGAGGCGGGTTAGCACGTTCATAATCACTAAACCCTGAACCAATATTAAATATTATACCCGTGGCTGTTTTGACTGTTACAGCACCTAACATTCCTTGATATTTACCTTTACCCTCTATATAAGCGATAACGGTTGCTTCGCTGTCTTGCGCTTTTTTAAGCTTCATTATATTGGCAGTTCTCCCAACAGTGTAATAAGTATTTGCATGATGCAACATTAAACCTTCGCCTTTGTTTATGATGACTTTATTCAGTGTATCTTCAAGCTGTTCGCTATTCGCTAATTTGAATTGTTTGATCATCGCTAAATAGCTTGATTTTGTCTTATCAATTAAGTGCTTCATGGTGATAATACGCTCAGTAAAAGTACCAGTATGCTTAGGTAAATCAAAAATCATAAAGCGGACTTTACGCCAGCAAGCGTCATTAATTGAGGTCTTTCGTACACAGGAAATAATTGACTGAAATTGTCCTCTGGCGCTCCATAACTCGCCATCCATAGGCGTTGCTGGCCAGTTCTGAGTAAACCACTTGGGGCTATGAATAATATTACCTTGGCGAGTGAATAACTGTTGTCCATTCCAATAACCTCTCATACCGTCGAGCTTTTCAGAAACCCAATACAGACTGATCTCTTTAACGGCTTTATAATCAGTTGCATGCTGAAGTGCGGGTTTTGTGGTGTTTGCGCGAACCACTTGTGCTTTTGTAGCTTGTACTTGGGTAAGTAAGAGTAAATAGAGCAGTAAACTTGCTGAAGAAGTTTTTATTATTGCTTGTAGCATAAATAACATCCTTGTATTAATTATTTAATTATTTAAGCATAGCGTAAAAATTAGGCTATGCTTAACTTAATGGATTAACGAGTAACAAACAAGGAAGAATGTATGTTTCCACCAATAGAGCCGCGCCCAGTTCAATGCGTGTTTATGGCGATTTTTCAGTCTTTGTCTCAACATATAATTTTACTGATTATTCTATTCTTATGGATATATTCACCGGTAACCTTTGCCAAAAAACGCTGCAAACCTTTGCTTGATAAGCTGCATAACGTTCAGGCGTTACAACGTAAACCTTATTCAGCTAGTAAAGGTATAAGCTTACGAAAGCGTGAAGATAAAGCACGAAACCTATGGTGGCAATGTGAAAGGGGGACTGGCAAAGCGAAAAGAAAAGATCAAAAAAAAGCGAAACCAAAAACAAGTAAAGGGAGTAATACAAAACGGGTAAAAAGAAAGAAAATGAAAAAAATTAAGGCCGGTATACCTTTTCAAACCAATAATGCCGTGGTGGTTCACTCAATATATCAAGGCGATAAAAAACAAGCTTGGCTTAAGTACTACCAACAGCCCTCTCAATGTCTGTCTCCCAAAAGCCTCCCAGTATTTGCTGCTTGCAGTGAAAACAAACGGGCACAAAGGTTACGTTTTGAGCGGCACTATCATACGATGAATCAGTAATAGAGTACGAAACACTGCCTTGCTGAGTTTATAAGGCGTGTTTCGCAGCAATGCCATTAGCGCCTAGCGGCTGAGTAAATAACGCTTCTATTGGTTTTTGTAGCGACACTTAACTTCTTTATACTGCCTAACCATTGCGTCAACACTTTCTTGGCAGTATTCGCGCAAACCACTGAGTAACATGTGTTTTTTACCATGACCTACGACTTCTCCATCACAAATCAAGTCAAATTCTAGCCATGCATCACCACGCTTTGACTCAATTGACAAGCTAGTTTGTGCAAGCTGTAAGGAAAGGGTATCAATATCCAGTCGCTTAAGGCTTATTTTCATGCATTGATACATTACCATTGGGCGTGCAGGGTTTATCATTACGCCTTTCTCGGTCATCAGCTTGACTAATATTTCAGGAAAAGTTTGGCCAGAAAAATCGACATAAGCCTTGGTTAGGGCATTAATCAACGATGGACAATGTGTTTTTTCACCACTGGCTTCTACCGTCAGGTAGGTTTTATCTTTTTCATCAACGAGGTTAAATGAACCATTAATTTCACTAGGAAAAGTTAATAAAACATTATCGCTAACCATACCGGAAAAGTTAAAGCTCATTTCTTTATGTAAACCCGCTTTAGCAATAATTACTGCGAATAATAAATCACCAGGAACACAAAAGCGTTTTGCTTCAATATTATGCAAAGGATTAAAATCATCAGCGACTTGCTTAGCAAAGTCACTGGCTTGTTGGCGGGTAAAACTAATTTTTTCGCCATTAATGGCACAATATTTTTCGATAAACATAGCGTTCTTAGTGGTAATTTCTTTAGGCATGGGGATCACTTGATTAAAAAAAACGAGTTATTCTAACAGTAATTGAGAAGTTTTATCCAAAAAAGAGTGGCAGAATCAACTGAACAGACCTCTAATGCACAAGTCTATTAGGCTAGGTAATTACTGACAAGTAACTCTTTTTGCTTTTTGGTTAGTTGCTTTAATTGATACTCTCGTTTACTCGCCGCGCTTTTGTCTACTGCAGGCTCTGCAAACACTAATGTTACTGGGCGCTTTGCTCTAGTATACTTAGCGCCAAACTTGGTATAATTGTGTTCGTGTAGACGACGGTCTATATCCGTAGTAATACCGGTATATAAGCTGTTGTCACTACACCGTAAAAAATATACGAACCAAGGGTGCACTGTATCCATAAATTACTCGTTAAAGTTAAGTTAGGCGAATGGTAAATAAAAGTGTTACAGATATCAAATAATGTTAGTTTAGCTGATTGGGAAATAGAGTTAAGTGCCATTCGTTCAATGGGTAACGGCGGACAACGTGTAAATAAGGTTGCGACTGCTATTCACTTACGCTTTGATATTTCTAGTTCAACGTTACCGCCAGCATATAAAGAACGCTTACTGGCGAGTAAGGATAGCCGAATTTCTAAAGAGGGCGTTGTTATCATTAAAGCACAGTCATTTCGTACACAAGAAATGAATAAAGAAGATGCATTAAAAAGGTTAAAAGAATTGATCATTATGACCATGGTAGTACAAAAAAAACGACGTCCAACCAAGCCCACAAAAGGCTCTGTTCAACGCAGATTGACCAGCAAAGCGAATAAAAAAATAATTAAGCAAACCCGTAAAAAAGTCCAGTTTTAGTTTTAACCCTTGAACAGTAAGCGTTTACTATTAGTCGGACTCGAAACAATGAACTCAAACTTCCTGAGAAAACTTATAACCTGTTAGATTTAAGAGAATATTTTAAGAGAGTAATAATGCCCATTTCAGCAATAGGCGCAGTTGAAAAATTAACTGCACAACTTGATAGTGATAACACTGTTCAATACCAACTTCCCTTAGCCCCTATTGACCCTGCAGGTCAACAACAAAGCATAGCGTTAAACCCACTTATTGGAAGTAAATTAACTTTAAACTTTCATGGGAAAATTGCTTGCAAGCATTGTGGCAAAGTGACTAAAAAAAGTTATTCTCAAGGCTTTTGTTATCCTTGTATGGCTAAACTGGCACAATGTGATATGTGTATTATGAAGCCAGAGACCTGTCATTACCACCTAGGTACTTGTCGAGAGCCACAATGGGGAGAAGCGCATTGTATGATTGACCATTTTGTTTACCTGTCAAATACTTCAGCTTTGAAAGTGGGTATCACCAGGCATACACAATTACCTACGCGTTGGATTGATCAGGGCGCGACTCAAGCATTGCCGATTTTTAAAGTGAGCACGCGCTTGCAATCAGGTTTGGTTGAAACAGCACTAGCAGAGTTGGTTAATGATAAAACGAACTGGCGTGCTATGCTTAGAGGGAGAAATGCGCCAATTGACTTAAAAGCACAAGCGGCACTGTTAATACCTAAGATAACACAACGTTTAGCAGAGATAACACTGAAGTATGGCGATAATGCCGTGCAGCGTTTAGATGAAGAAGTGGTAGATATTGTTTACCCTGTTAGCCAATACTTAACAAAAATAAGCTCTTTTAACTTTGACAAAACGCCAACAGTATCAGGTATATTATTAGGCATTAAAGGACAATATTTAATTTTTGAGCAAGGGGTGATTAATATGCGTAAATTTTCGTCTTATCAAATAAGTGTTGAATATTGATTTAATCTTTTATATGTAAGCTCAATTTATACTGCTAGCTTATTTATTAACAAATAGGCTAGCTCTAATAATCTTAACCGGAAAACTATGTATGACAGCGACTGAATATGCTAATCAAGCGGGTGAAATTTTTGTTTTATCAGACTCTTTTATTCGTATTAAAGAATTGATTGATGATGAATCTTCCACCATTGATGATATTAGTGATGTGATTATCATCGACCCTGCACTGACAGGCACCATTTTAAAGCTTGCTAATAGCTCATTTTTTAATTACCCGGGTAAAATTGACACCATATCCAAAGCTGTGTTGGTACTTGGTATCACTGAGGTGTATAACCTTGTTATTGCCTACTTTACGGCAAAAGCCTGCCAATCTCTGAATATTTCACAAGATTACTTAGACAATTTTTGGGGAGAAAGTGTTGACTGCGCTTTGCTGATTAAGTTTTTAGGTTGTCGTTTAGATATTCCAAATGGAGAACGATTATTTATTTTAGGCATGTTGCACAACTTAGGAGAATTGGTTGTTAAGCAAATTTCGCCACAGCACATTGCCACGTATGAAAGTAAGGAAGACAATTGCTTACCTTGGGAGAAACAACGAGAGATTTTAGGTTTTACTTTTGCTGAATGTGGTGCGGAGTTATTAAAAAACTGGCAGTTACCGTACAATATTGTTGCCCCTATCCGTAACCAAGATGAAGGGAACTTTGATTTGATTAATACTGAATCACAACTACTGTATATTTCTAAGCGGATCATGACTTACCAAAAATTAGTAAAATCAACTGATCAAGATGAGCTACTTAATGACTTACAATTATCATCATTAGGGGTAAGTAGCGAGATGTTAGGTGTCGCATCTGATTACTGTAGTTTAGAGCGCTTAGCTATTTTATCGGTTTTAAGTCCATCGGCAGTGACCATTTATTAGTGCTGTAGTTTTTCTCGGAGAAAACGCTAAACTACAGATACAAAAAAAGCGAGTTATCTAATAGATACTCGCTTTTTTTTGTGACTTTAATTAAAAAAAATTAAAGTGCAACAATGTTCTCAGCTTGAGGGCCTTTTTGACCATCAGTTACTGTGAATTCAACTTTTTGACCTTCAGCTAAAGTTTTGAAACCTTCGCCAACAATTGCGTTGAAGTGAGCGAAAACGTCAGGGCCATTTTCTTGCTCGATGAAACCAAAACCTTTAGCTTCGTTAAACCATTTTACTGTACCAGTAGTTGTAGACATAATTCTATCCTAATTTATTTATGAGTAATTGAGCTTGCATCAGCTTATCTTAAGCGAGCTGAAGAAGCAGGGTTTGCTAAAAAGTGTTGCTATTACTTATAAAACAGGACGTGCTAGTATCTACAAAGCAGAAATTAACGACGTAATGGTGTACAAAAATATAAAACTAACTTCAAGCGACTTGCATTATAGAGCGCTACCAATTGTTGTCAACAGTTATGTATCAATATTGGTAACTTTTAGCAAAATACAGTGTAAAAAGTGAGGCTTTTCGTCAGTCGCTATGCAGACGACAAGGTATATTACCCTTGTCACTGTGATGTTGTCATAGCATTAATATTGACTTTTATTTTTGTCTTTATATTTTTAAGCGTTACTGGTTTGAACGTTTGTTGTTAAAGAAAGCAATAGCCTTAACAGGGAAAATGCTATTAAATAATAAAAAAAATGCTTATATTAGTAGAGTGAGTATAGCTAGTGACAAAACCACTAACTTGATGATTAAAAAATCTATAGCCACTTGAAATAGACAATAATGTTATGCCGGCGGCAGTATTGCTTTAATCGTTTGCCTGTTCTTGGTTGTATAATAAGTAAGGCAGGCTTGAGAACAATGGCAAGGCTGTTGCAAGTAAATTTAACAATAACAGCAGAAAAGTAACAGCTAGCCTAATAGTGATTAAAGCACACGCTAGCTAGGGGCGCTATGAATAATTGGGTTAAAGTCAATTTAGGTGATGCCATGTTGGCGAGTGCAGCACTCTCAGATATTGAAGCGCATTTGCAACAGGTTTATAAAAGAGAAAATAAACCAAGTGCTTTACTTGCCGTGTACCGACATGAGTCTCAGGGGTTACATTGTAGTGTCATGGTATATTTAACAGCAGCGTTTCAACAGCTTGCTATGCTAGACAATACAATAGCTTGTCGTATGCCTGTTTTGTCAGACAGTGGCTTTTTAGCGGGGGATAAAGCTTGGTTTGTCAGTAAAATACCTGCTAGGTAGCTATTACAACAAAACAGTTTCGCTGCTATGAAGCAGTATTACACTTAGCGCAGGTTATTTAGTGGTACTAATGCCACGGTATTGTTTAAGTCATTATAAATTATTGATGGCTTGCACAGTATTTAGGCTAACTATTCATGCTGTATTTACTGTTATTATAATGTGAAGACATGATTAATATCATGCAACTGGAGCAAAAAGATCATTCAACTTAACTCAATCAGTAAGCTAGCGGTTGTCTACCTTGTTACTTGTATTTTTTTCTTTAGTAGTCTTACTTATGCGAACAGTGACGCGCCTTTTATTATAAAAGGAGCACAAATAGAAGTGTTGATTGATACTGAACATCAATTCACTGTAGACGATATTATTGGGCAAAATACAACACAAAAAAAGTTACTTTGGCAGCAAAATATATCAGAATCCCCTTCTTATGGGTTTTCCCCTCACACTTATTGGTTTCGTTTTACTTTGCCAGCCCAAGCAGATGAAAAACTATTAGAGCTCGATTATGGATTAATAGATGACATTTATTTCTATCGTATTGATAGTGAAAATAAAATTGTTGACACTATCTTTGCCGGTGATAAGCGTCAGTTTGTAGAGCGCTCTATACAGCATCGCGCCTTTTTATTTCCGATCCCTAAAACCGTTCAAGACCAAACCATTGTGTTAAAAGTACGCTCGTCTAGTGCAATACAATTTTCGTTAGCACTTTGGCCACAAAAGGCCTTTTTTGAGCAAGATCAGTATTTTTTATTCGGCCATGGCCTGTATTATGGTCTGATATTGGTGATGTGTTTATATAACCTATTTTTATTTTTAAGGGTGCGCGATAAGGTTTATGCCTTTTATGTGATTTATGTTTCTATTTTTGCCTTAAATCAACTAACGTTATCAGGTTTTGCTTACCAATTTATCTGGCCTAATTTACCACTATGGAATGAAAAGAGCTTAGCGGTTTTTTCTCCTTTAGCTTTGATTTGCGCACTTTTATTTGTTAATACCTTTTTAAAATTGAAGTATTGCTATTCTAAACTTTACCGTATTACATCGGTGCAAATTGTTATTTACGCTATCACTGCGCTACTGAGTATTATCTATCCTTATGCCGTTATGATTCCTTATGTGGCAAGTTTTTCAATTGTAACTACGTTAACGATTTTAATTGTAAGCTACTACGCTATGTTTGACAGAAGATCGAAATATGATTTTTATTTCTCTGCTGCATGGACCGCATTATTAATTGGAGTGGCAATATTGTCGATGAATAAGCTCGGCTTATTGCCTCGAACCACGCTAACTGAGTCTGCTGCCCAAATCGGCTCTGCCATTGAGGTCGTTTTATTATCATTTGCGCTTGCTGAACGGCTTTATGACGCCATGCAGCGACGTTTAATTGCAGAAAGAGAGTCTTTTCGTATTAAAGAAGAGCTTATTGAGACTCAGAAAAAACAAAACCAAGCGCTTGAAGTCAGTGTGGCGTCACGCACAGAAGACCTTCAACAAGCGCTAGAAAAAGTGAAGTTCCTTAACGAAGAGTTGTCTTATTTGTCAACAGTCGATCAAGTGACAGGTGTACGTAACCGTCGCTACTTTGATGATATGTTAAGTCAAGAGTTTGTTAGGGCTGCTCGTACTCAGTCGACTTTATCGTTAATAATGCTTGATCTTGATCATTTTAAACAGATCAATGATAACTATAGTCATTTAGCGGGTGATCTCTGTTTAAAGCGGGTAGCTAGCACAATGCACAATATTGTTAAACGCACGCCTGATTTAGTTTGTCGTTATGGCGGGGAAGAATTAGTGGTGATTTTGCCTGAGACTAAACATCAAGGAGCAATGATTATTGCCGAGCAGATTCGTCACGAGATAGAAAATCTAGCGATTACATATTCAGAGCACACCATAAAAATTACAGCAAGTTTGGGGGTGGCTAGTGTAGTGCCAGAGATGAACCAAACAGCAGCGTTATTGATAGCGCTAGCTGATAAAGCACTGTATCAGGCAAAAAAAGACGGAAGAAACTGCATTAGCAGCATTAATAATGACTCCAAAGCATAGATACACACTGGCTTTAAAGTGTTATTTTAGCTTTTACTTGATTCTCGTAAAACTAAAAAAGCTTTAATTTCATCACGAGAACTTAAAATATGCTGCTTTAATTTTGCTACCGCATTAACTATATCGCGCTCTTTGCAAAATGCTAAGAGCTCGGCATGCTCTGGCCCCGCTTTAGAAATACCACCAGCCCATAATAAATGCATACGAATATATCGATCAGCATTCTTGTTAAGAATATTGACTAAGTCAGCTGTTTGTGGACGATTGGCGCCTGAATATAGACAGTTATGAAAACGAGAGTTTAACTCGCTCCAGGTATTCGCGGCATTTTCTTTACCTAAAGCACTATCAAGGCTGGCTAAAATTTCAGTCGCTTGTCTCAGAGCATCATCAGTAATATTAACCAAAGACGCTGCTAGTAAGTCGCCTTCGATCATTGCTCTTAGTTCAAATAACTCATCAACTTGATCAAGGTTTAATTCTGTTGCGCTAGCGCCTTTGTGTGGTTCAAACGCCACCAAACCTTCAGCTTCTAGTTGCAATAAAGCTTCGCGTACAGGAATTCGGCTAACATTTAATTCCTCTGCCAATGCTGCTTGACGTAAGGGTTGTCCTGCAATGATCTCACCGCTAAGTATTTTTTCACGCAACAACTCAACCACAAGCTGAGTGCGAGTTTTGTATTCAATTGCCATTAGTTTTTACCATTATTGTTATTATCACGTTAGTAAAGTGCTTACTTTATACAAGGTATTATAAAGACATTGGTAATGAAAAAAAGAGCAAAACGTTTTTAACGCTAAAGCGTGAGTATTTCTTAACTACATACTTTAGCGCATGTAATTAGTCTGGATTAAATCAAAGTGGTGAAGAAGTAGTAGAAGAAAGGCGAACTAATGCTATTCCCTCTATTTTTGCGCTTCTCTATTCTTTTACTATTATGTATTTAGAACACGCGCTTATTTATGGAGGTATACCAACTTATATAGAGCAAGGAAAAAGCAGTTAGTTTAAGAGTGCCTTACGGGCAAAGTAGTGAAGTAATGACAAAGTTTGTAAGGTTATTTATGCGTGTGTTACTAAAAATACAATCAGATTATATCCTTTACTTTTATAAGGTTATAGTTTTTTTCTTGTTTTTATATGGAAAGTTTTTAACTGTTATTTGATATGGCGCAACAATTAGTAACATTTTGTTGTACTTTCTCAAAAGACAGCAATATTTTGATTTCTAACAAGGGACACTCTGTATTTTTTGAGCTATGCTTATTATGCTTTTATTAACATAACTAACGATAATAAGTAAATTTACGTACCAACGTATACGAACTAACGTATGAATTTTTTTATTCATTAAGGGATACACCATGTCAGAGAGCTTTACTAAAGGCATGGCAAGGAATATTTATTACGGGGGGAGTGTTTTCTTCTTCTTAATATTCTTAGCTTTGACTTTTCACACTACTAAAGAGATGCCTAAACGGGATCATCGGCACAATATTACCGAGGCGGTAGAGCGCGGTAAGCATTTGTGGGAAAAAAACAACTGTATCGGTTGCCACTCATTAATTGGTGAAGGCGCTTACTTTGCTCCTGAGTTAGTGAATGTTTACAACCGTCGAGGTGGTGAAGCAGGGTTTAAATCATTTTTAAATGGCTGGATGAACGCACAGCCATTAAATATACCTGGGCGCCGTCAAATGCCAAACTTTCACTTAAGCGATCAAGAAATTGATGATTTAGCTGAGTTCTTAAAGTGGGCATCAGAGATGGATACTAACACCTGGCCACCAAACATTGAAGGATAGTGCTGTGAATACTTTAAAATATCAATCACAAGCTGTAGCAAAGCCTTATTTTGTTTTTGCTATGATCTTGTTCGTCGGCCAGATTCTTTTTGGCTTATTAATGGGCTTGCAATACGTTGTTGGCGACATTGTTGGGGGGTTAATTCCATTTAACGTCGCGCGTATGGTACATACTAACCTACTGATTGTTTGGTTATTATTTGGCTTTATGGGGGCTGCTTATTATATGGTGCCCGAAGAGGCCGAAACTGAGCTATATAGCCCTAAATTAGCGATGATCCTATTTTGGATATTTGCTGCTGCCGGTGTTTTAACAATATTAGGTTATTTACTTGTTCCTTATTCAACTCTGGCTGATATCACTTTTAATGAATTGTGGCCTACCATGGGACGTGAATTCTTGGAACAACCAACCATTATAAAAATTGGTATTGTTGTGGTTGCTCTAGGTTTCTTGTTTAACTTAGGTATGACCATGCTCAAAGGTCGTAAAACTGCGATCAATATGGTGTTGATGACAGGTTTAATAGGTTTAGCAGTATTCTTCTTATTCGCTTTTTATAACCCAACTAACTTAGCCTTAGATAAATACTTCTGGTGGTTTGTTGTTCACCTGTGGGTTGAAGGTGTTTGGGAATTAATTATGGGCGCTATTTTAGCTTACGTATTAATTAAAGTTACGGGTGTTGACCGCGAAGTAATTGAAAAGTGGTTATATGTGATTATCGCATTAGCGCTTATCTCAGGTATTTTAGGTACAGGCCATCATTTCTATTGGTTAACAACGCCAGAATATTGGCAGTGGATTGGTTCAGTATTCTCAGCACTTGAACCGCTACCTTTCTTTGCTATGGTGTTGTATGCCTTTAATATGGTTAACCGCCGTCGTCGTGAACATCCGAATAAAGCAGCGACTTTATGGGCATTAGGTACAGCAGTTATGTCGTTCTTAGGCGCAGGTGTGTGGGGCTTCCTACATTCACTTTCATTTGTAAACTACTACACCCATGGTTCACAAATAACGGCTGCTCATGGGCATATGGCTTTCTATGGTGCATATGCCATGATCGTGATGACCATTATCTCTTATGCCATGCCTAAACTACGTGGTATTGGAGAAGCTAATTGTAATAAAGCACAAGTGACTGAAATGTGGGGTTTCTGGTTGATGACAGTGTCTATGGTGTTTATCACATTGTTCTTAACCGGCGCTGGTATTTTACAAGTGTGGTTACAGCGTTTACCCGAAACTGGTGAAGCATTAAGCTTTATGGCAACACAAGATAAACTTGCCATATTCTATTGGGCACGTGAAATTGCTGGCGTTATATTCTTGCTAGGCTTATTTGCTTATTTATATAGCTTTTTTATCACTAAAAAGACGGCAGCATAAGTCACTGCTAACGCTATAAACGAGAATATTTATAATACTAAAAACCGTGAATGAAAATTCGCGGTTTTTTTTAATGCACTACCAATATCCCCCCCCATGTTTTCCTTATGATTTGGAGAAAACAAGGTAAGTTATGGGTAATACTGTCTTCTATAAGTTATTAAAAAATAAAGATTAAAATACGATTTGGTAAACGGTTTGTAAAGTAATGGTTAAAAAACATCATATCATTTGATAAGTTTTCTAAGTAGGGATATACTCAATTAACTTGGTAATATAATTAATTTATGTTTAAAACAGTGGAAGGGTTAAAATGAAGAAATGGCTTTTTTCTAATGACGGTGAAACAACCGAAGCATTAACTTTTGACGAAGCACAACGTTATGTTAAAAAGTATGAAAACTCTAATCTTTATGTTTGGAACCCATCTTTTACTCATTGGCTACCACTGCATGAGGTTGAAGAGCTAAAGGTAGATATCAATATACCACCACCACCAGGCTCAATTCCAACAGAGCTATTAGAGGCATATAAGAACAAAGAAGAAGCATTATTTGCAACACTGGCACGTGTTGATAATACCCTAGGAAATAGCCGAACAGCCATTTCTGAGATCGGTCACGATATTGATACATACAGCGGCTTTACTGAAGAGCTAAATGCTGAAGTAGAAGAAACAATTGCAAAGATACATGACCAATATAGTGCTTTGCAGAATAGCCTTAAGGCATCATCAAAAAGCAAACTTATGCATAGGTAAGTTCATTTTTTAATAGGTTTTTTATTTTTAAAACAGAATATGAAAGGCGAATGGATTATGGAAAAATGGTATCTTTCAGAGAATGATAAAGTTAGCGGGCCGTATAACATAGATGATGTTCAAAGCTTGGTTGCTAATAATGCTGATTTGTATGGTTGGAACCCATCTTATAGTCATTGGTTGCCGGTGACAAAAATAGAAGAATTTAAATCTTTTGTTTCTCAAAATGTAGCTACAGCGCAAGTATCAGAAGAGCTTATTGAAAAGTTTGACAATAAAAAACAAGAGCTTGTTAAAAAAGTGGCTTTTATTGATACTGTCACCGAAAAAACGACTAGAGCAATAAAGCGCTTTGAAGATGAGATTAATAAATATAAAGAGTTAACACAGCAATTTGACGCTGAAATTCAAGAAAATATCATACCGTTAGAAAAAAAATACAATAGTATTTTAAAACAGTTGATGGATCTTCAAAAAGCGACACTGATATCAAAACAAGAAATAGCGGATGTAGCTGTTGAGTTTGACGCATTAGTGTCAAATAATAGCAGTGAAATGAACCGTGAAGGATCGGCCGATACCGCTATTACACAAGAAAAAGACAGGGCAGTAAGGACCAAACCTATTGTGCCAACTAAGCCAGTCACTGGAGTAGAGCCAAAAATAACTAGCGCGGTAAGCGCTGAAAAACTCAAGTCGTCGGTTGTACCGATTAGAGCAACGCCTAAAGAAGCACCTGCGAAAGAAGTACCCGCTAAAGCAGCGCCCTTGTTAGCAAAAGGTAAAGTTGACACCAGCATAACAGACGAGCTTAAATCGTTAGCAGCTGAAAAAAAGAGCTTTAAAGATAAATTAAGATCAGTATTCGCTAAAGAAGATGAAGAGCAATCATCAGCTTCTTTTTCTGAGCGTTTAAAGCAGCTCAATAAAGAAGAAACTCCTGTTAGCCAAAGTAAAGAAGAAGATGTTGTTCACCTTGATATCGACTCAACTGACACCTTTCAAATGGATGAAGAGCCTGTAATTAAGCATAGAAGAAGACGTTAATCGCCAGAAACAGTAACGAGCGTTTATTCATTATTGTGTTATCGCTAAAACGCCTGTAACAACTATTTGTTACAGGCGTTTTTAATTATAGGTTTGCTCATTGAACTGTTTAGTCATCCTTTTATGCTAAGGCAAGTAGCAAAATTTAATCTTGTTATTTTGTTGGTCTATCTTAAATTTATGATAGCTAATACCTTTTATGTTAGGTTGTATTAACATCGCTAACGGTGTGAGCATTGCTACTGTCTGTGCATAAACTCGCTCACTTTTTTAACGTAATAGCTATTATCACTAACAATTATCACAGAGGCGTACAATGAAATTATATACCAGACTTGCCCCTATCCTTATTTTGCTTGGAATGACATTTAGTGTTACCACACACGCTGATAATGAACGAAACATTGTTGTTGATGAACAGCAAACCAGCAAGCACAGTACTAAAATAAACGGGAACAAAATAAAGTACAGTGCTACCACAGGCACTCAACCAGTATGGGATGAAGAGGGGCACCCAACGGCAAGCCTCTTTTATACTTATTACCAACGAACAGATATCAAAGACAATAGTAAGCGTCCTTTGTTAATTTCATTCAACGGAGGGCCAGGCTCTGCTTCTGTTTGGATGCATGTTGCCTATACAGGCCCTAAAATACTGAATGTTGACGAAGAAGGGTACCCACTGCAACCCTATGGCGTGAAGGTAAACCCTTACTCTATTTTAGATGTAGCAGATATTGTATTTGTTAATCCTGTCAACACAGGTTACTCAAGAGTTTTACCTAACAAGCATGGAGACATGCCAAGTAAGGCAGAGCAAAAAAAAATGTTTTTTGGCGTTAATGCTGACGTAAAATACTTAGCTGAATGGATCAATACATTTGTTAGTCGCAATAACCGTTGGCGATCGCCTAAGTATCTGATTGGCGAAAGCTATGGTACTACCCGTGTTTCAGGTTTGGCCTTGGCTTTACAGCAACAACAATGGATGTATATCAATGGCGTAATTTTAGTGTCGCCAACAGATATTGGCATTAAGCGAGACGGCCCTGTTAAGGCTGCTAATCGTTTACCCTATTTTGCAGCTGCAGCTTGGTACCACAAAGCTTTGTCTAATCAGTATCAGTCGAAAGATTTAAATGAATTTTTGCCAGAAGTAGAAAATTTTACAATCAATAAGTATATTCCAGCACTCGCAAAAGGAGGGTTTATTTCTTCTGTTGAAAAACAAGATATTGCAAAACAAGTGGCTTTATATGCCGGCTTGTCTGTAGAAGCAGTTTTGGCTAACAATTTAGACGTAGACAATAACTTTTTTTGGAAAGAATTATTACGTGATAGAAAACAAACAGTGGGTCGCCTAGACTCACGCTATTTAGGGATTGATAAAAAGGTTGCTGGTTCTCGCCCTGACTACAATGCAGAGTTAACTTCTTGGCTACATAGCTTTACCCCTGCAATCAATTATTATTTACGTGAAGAGCTACATTATAAAACAGACATTAAATATAACATGTTTGGTAACGTTCACCCATGGGACAGAAGCAATAACAATACCGGTGAAAACTTGCGCTTAGCCATGGCACAAAATCCGTATTTGCATGTTATGATCCAGTCGGGGTATTTTGATGGTGCTACCAACTATTTTGATGCTAAATACACAATGTGGCAATTAGATCCTAGCGGACAAATGCGTGACCGCTTATCGTTTAAAGGCTATAGAAGTGGTCACATGATGTACCTTAGACATGAAGACTTAAAGCAATCGAATCAAGACATTCGTGATTTTATTATGCAGACACTACCGGCAAAAAACCAAGCTGCTAAGTATTAGAAACAGCAGCACTACAAGGGGAGTTAATACTCCCCTGTAAGCTACTTTAAAAAGTACTATAACAATTGTTTGTTAGACTATCTTCGTATAATAACTTAATTCTTATAACACCATATTCTATAGTAATGAGCTATTTCACTGTAATGAGTTGTTTTATTGGAGAGAAATATTAGCTGATAAAATGACCATACCCTAGTAATATTTATATTATATTTGGCAACATTCTTTCTTACTTTCATGCTTGCATATCGGATCTAAATCCTTTTAAATGAGATGTCGATTGAGATTTCATGGCGCATCATTTATTGTCTAGGGTGCGCAGCTCGATCGGCCACAACGTAGTTTTATTATCACTATTTTTAGTTGGTAATTTAAAAGATACTTTTTAAATTATAGTTACGAGGTGTAAAATAATGAAAAGACAGAAAAGAGATAAGTTAGGCAGAGCGCACTCAAACGGTTATCAAGCAGGTCTTAGCGGTAAATCAAAAGATCACTGCCCTTATCAAGGAACTGACGTTAAATCAGAATGGCTAGGAGGATGGCGAGCAGCAGTAACAGACAGAAATATGGGGCTGTTCAAGTAATAGCGCATAATAGCGCAGTAAGGTTACGCGCAAAGTAACCTTGCAATGTCATTGCAATAATCTAGTAGTCGCTGCCAATACCAATGTTGGCAGCTCATTTTCTACCTTCCTTTTAAACTTACCTATTAATGACTATTGCTACCCACCCTTGGCGCAAACAGCGCAGTCAGCTTGTTTTTTTATCTGAAACTGTTGCCACTGGTTTGATAAGCCGTCAAATAAGTTTAACTGATTAATTTGCACGTTATTCTCACTTTTAGTAGCGGTTAATAACTTGATGGCTTGTAAGGCTTGCATACCAGCAATAATAGCAAGCACAGGCCCTAAAATACCGATAGTTTGGCAGTTATTCGTTGGCGCTTTAACAGCCGTAGGAAATAAGCAATGGTAACAAGCGCTAGTTTTATCTCTAGGGTCAACCACGAGTTGTTGGCCGTCAAATCCTGTTGCTGCGCCTATGATTAAAGGAATTTTATGTCTGACACAAGCCTGATTAATTAAATAGCGTGTTGCTATATTGTCTGAGCAGTCGAGCACTAAGTCGACTTGCGGAAAGTAATAATCACATGACTCTTGATCAAGCATCTCATCAATTACTTCAATGTTGCTATCGGGAAATTGCGTACTTAGTTTTTCAGCGGCAACATCGGCTTTATTTTCATTAATATCTTGCTCACTAAATTGGATCTGACGCGGTAAGTTACTGATCTCTATGGTATCACCGTCAGCTAAGTACAAGTTTCCCACACCAGCAGCCGTTAAATATAAACTGGCGGGGTTACCTAAACCGCCGACACCAACAATAAGCACCTTGGCATTTTGCAAAGCTATTTGCCCGTGCTCCCCAATTTTATCCATGATTATTTGTCGTGAATACTTAAGTTGTTCTTGCGTTGTTAACACTGTAATACCTTTATAATGATTGCAGGTGTAGTTATGAAAATGAATACTTACCTTTAACTAAGAAATGTACGAACGGCGCTGGCCTTAAATTGTAAATATACTTGTTGATTAATGCTCAGTGCTAGTTTTTGTTGTGAAAAAGCACTTATACTAATAAAAAATTCTTGCGCTACTTTACCTCTTACTGTTACCGCAGTGAGTAACACTTTGTTTTCCTTACTAGTAAGGGAGCTTATTTTTACCAAAAGCTGGTTAACAATAGAAGAGTTGCTTGGCTCAATTAATGAGATACTAATATCACTCGCAAAAATAAAACAGCGCAATATATTACCTAACGGCACTGCTGCAAGCGTCGGTAAATAAATTTCGTCCAGATCATTTAAAGCCAAAACGGTTAAGCCTTGCCCATTATCAATAGTTTTAATAGGCAGAGACAAACTGGTTTGTTGCTCAATTAAGTTATTATTTTTGACATTACCTTGCGGTGAACTTTGACCTTGTTCATGGTTTAATTGATGGATCATCGCGTGAATTTTATCATAGCCGACCACTTTACCTTGTGACAGTACCAGCAGTTTATTGCAAACCTGCTGTAACTCCTCAAGAGAATGGCTGATATAAAGCATAGGTAATTGTAATTGCTTTTGAATAGCAAAAACTAACTTCAATAGGCTGGCTTTGGCTTGTTTATCAAGTGCACTTAATGGCTCGTCTAATAAGAGTAATTTGGGTTCAGCGAGAATTGCTCTGGCTAATGCTACTCGTTGCTTTTGTCCGCCAGATAATTCGTCAACATGTTGGTCTAATAAGCTTTCTAGTTCAGTTAGTTTAACTATTTCATTAAAGTCTAAGCGACGATTTTTACAACGTTTAGCAGCAAATTTTAGGTTGCTTACAACAGACAAGTGTGGAAATAAACGCGAGTCTTGAAAAACTAAGCCAATGTTTCTGTGTTCGGCGTTAACAAAACATTTAGTGTGACTGTTAACTAAATAAGAGCCATTGAGTTTAATGCTGCCAGTTAGCCTTTTTTCTAACCCCGCAATGGCGCGTAACAGGGTTGATTTTCCCGACCCTGAATGGCCAAAAATTCCGGTAATGCCTTGCAAAGAAAGTGTTTGATGAATCTTTAACTGAAAAGGGTTGACGCTAAGCTGTTCAAAAGTCAGCTGAATATTTATCGCTAAACTAGCGGGTTTGTCATTGAAAATTGTCATGTGCTAGCCTTTTTTATTGGTGTTTTTCGTGGGCTATTGAGTAAATAAACCGAGGCTAATAACACCATAGACCCGATTAACAAACTGATGGCGAGAACGTGCGCTCTGGCGTAATCAAACGCTTCAACATGATCAAAAAGCGCGAGCGATAACACGCGCGTTTCACCGGGAATATTACCACCAATCATTAATATTACACCAAACTCACCAACCGTATGGGCAAAGCCTAAGCTGGCAGCAGTGATAAAGCTGGCTTTTGTCATGGGAAAAACAATATTGAAAAACCTGTCTATACTGTTCGCGCCTAGCATTGAGCCTGCTTCAAGTAGTGGCTCGCCTAGCTGTTCAAACGCTTTTTGTAAGGGTTGCACCACAAAGGGCATAGAATAAAGCACAGAACCAATAACAATTGCTGAGAAACTAAAAGCTAATTGCTGTCCGGTAGCTTGCTGCCATAACTGTCCAGGTAAGTGTTGAGGCGAAAAAGCAATAAGTAAGTAAAACCCCAGTACTGTAGGGGGTAAAACCAAGGGTAGGGCGACAATTGCTTCAATAATGACTTTGTAGCGGCTTGTCATTTTAGCAAGAAGCCAAGCAAGAGGCGTACCAAGCAGCAGCAGAATGATTGTGGTTAAGCCGGCCATTTTTAAGGTGGTAATCAAGGCAAGTAAGTCTGGGTCTAGCATATTACTGTTGCTCTAACGCGGCATAGCCAAAATTGATAATTTTTTCTTGTACGCTTGGTGATAGTAAGTAGTTACTTAATGATTTTGCCTGCTCAATGTTGGTGCTATTTTTCATAATAACAAGCTGCTGGGCAATGGGCTGATGATGATCTGACGGAATAATAGTACCGGGTAACTGATTGAGTATCAATTGACTGTTCGCCACTAAACCGCTGCTCACCGCTTGAGTGCGTACTTGCGCAAAGGTTTGGTTGATATTCATCCCAACAATTAATCTAGGCTTATACTGTTGCCAAAGGCCTAAATGCACTAATGTTTCTTTAGCGGCCTTGCCGTAAGGCGCTGTATCTGGGTTTGCGATGGCAAAGCGTGTTGGTGTCTGGGTTAAATCATTAATGCGCATTACACGATTCATTGACAAAATAGCTAGTTGGCCTTGCGCATAAGTGTGCCGGCTATTGGGTAGGGTTAAGCCCTGCTCTTCAAGTTGTTTGGGCCGAACGCTATCAGCGGCAATAAAAATATCAAATGGGGCGCCATGTTGTATTTGAATAAACATAGCGCCGGTTGCACCACTAATAACTTGCGTGTTGATTTGTGTTTTTTGCTGAAAGTCAATTAAGAGCTTTTTTAATGCAGGGGTGAAATTTGATGCAACGGCAATGCGCAAGGGCTGTGTATTATTTGACAAGCCCTTATTCGCGATAGCGTCTGTAGGTTTACTCAACGTATTATTAGAAAAAAGTAAAGCAATAGATAATAAACCTACCATGCTTACATAATAGTATAGTTTTTTTATATAATACAAGTGCATAACATATTAACCCTTTACCAGCTCCTTGCTTTCTTATGATCACTCATTTTAGCATCTAGCCAGTTAACGCCTTCTTTACTTGCTTCTTTTTTCCAAAAAGGCGCTTGTACTTTTAAGTAGTCCATAATAAATTCATTAGCTGCAAACGCGTCTGCACGATGTTTACTAGTGACACCCACAAAAACAATTTGCTCGCCAATAAAAAGCTCACCCACACGATGGATAACTTTTACTCGCCCTAAACACCAGCGCTCTTTTGCTTGGTTAATAATAGCGGCTATAGATTTTTCAGTCATTTGTGGGTAATGCTCTAGTATTAAACTCGTAACGTTTGTCCCATCGTTTTGATTGCGTACTCGGCCAACAAAAGTCACGATAGCGCCATCGGTCGCATTGTCTTTCTCAAGTAAGGCAACCTCATCAGCTAGGTTAAAGTCATGGCGTTGTATAGAAACTTCAATTTGTCTAAACGTATCTATGGGCTTAGTCATTGTTAACCACCGGTTACTGGCGGAAAGAAGGCAACTTCATCACCTGCCTTGATTGGTTGTTCATCACTCACCATATTGTGGTTAACCGCCGCTAATAAAACACTACTTGCAAAGGTGTTTTGCCATTGTTCATCTGTCTCGGCAAGTTGTTTTTTTACATCGGCAACAGTGGTTAGTTTTTCACTGTTTAATGATAATTCACTACAATTAAGCTGCTCGCGTAGCGCGGCAAAAAAAACGACTTTGATCATAATTTATCTCTCTTTAACTTATGGTCTACTGCTAACTAACGTCAATACGTGGACGGATAGACAACTTACTAAGCTTGCCATTGTCCTGATTTACCGCCTTCTTTGGTTAGCACTTTAATATTGCCTATTTCCATGGCAGGATCGGCAGCTTTACACATATCAAATAAGGTTAAGCAAGCAACGGAAACCGCGGTTAATGCTTCCATTTCAACACCGGTTTGGCCCGTTAAACGACAAAGGCTAGTTACTTTTACTGATGAACTTTCTTCATCTAAGCTGAAATCTACTTGTACCTTGCTCAGCATTAATGGGTGACATAATGGAATTAAATCGCTGCATTTTTTAGCTGCCTGAATGCCAGCAATACGTGCCACGGCAAAAACATCGCCTTTTTTATGTTTGCCTGTGGTTATTAAGTCAAAGGTGGCTCGGTTCATGCTGATAATACCCTGTGCTGTCGCGGTACGCGAGCTCATCGCCTTTTCGCTAACATCAACCATGTTGGCTTCACCTTGTTGATTTAAATGGCTAAGTACAGGTGTTTCTTTCGCTTGAGTAGTTGAGTTACGCATTAGCCACGGGTCTCGCATTTTTCTGTTGCTGAAGACCCAGCGGTAATATTTAAATGCGGCACAAAATTACAGGGTTTATGGCTAGCATCTAGTTGCTCTTTAATGACTTTATCCCAGGCTGTTTTACATGCATTGGTTGAGCCTGGCACAGCTAAAATTACCGTTTTATTGGCTATGCCGCCTAAAGCACGTGACTGGATAGTCGAGGTGCCAATTTCACCCAAGGATACATGACGAAACACCTCACCAAACCCTTCGATAGCTTTATCAAATAAAGGCATTAAGGCCTCTGGCGTATTGTCACGCTCAGTAAAACCAGTTCCACCAGTAGAAATAATAACATTAATGCTGTCATCAGCAATCCACTTGGAAACTTGGGCACGTAGTTGATAAATATCATCAATAACAATAGCTTTGTCTGCTAGGTTATGGCCTGCGGTCGTAAGGCGCTCCACTAGCGCTTGCCCTGAGGTATCATTGGTTTCTGTGCGGGTGTCGGAAACCGTTAATATTGCAATATTTAAGGGGATAAATTTTGTGCTGCCATGTGCTGACATAGGTGATCCTTTCTACTCTTTTATATATAAAATTAATGGATTAACTTGTTTATATTAAAAAATACGCCTTAACAATAAACCAGTTAAAATTGTAATTGCTGTTTTGCTTGTTGCCACTGCGCGGGTGTGTTGCTATTAAATAAAATGTTTTCATCCCTACTCTGTATTGCTTGGTGAGGTACTTGTTGTAATAGCGCTTGCATTGAAGGCCCTCTATTTGTGTGTTTCGAACTGCGTGGCGAGTTTGTCTTGTTCATGTCTTTTGAGCGAGAAAACGCCTGCGTTAAAAATAAAGTTAGATAAGCATTATTAGGTAAATAAAGCGGAATGTTATGGCCTGTAAAATAGGTCGCTTTTTGGCTTAACTCGCCTTTTATACGTAAATCAGCTAAGGCTGATGCGGTAATAAAAGGTAAATCAACCGGTAATATTAATAAAGAGCTAACATGAGGGTATTTAGCTAATACACTAAAAATACCGCCAACGGGGCCGCTTTGTTTAACTTGATCAGGTACATCATACTTATCACCACTAACAACAACATGATTAATGCCCGAGTTATTCAGGGTTTGTTTTGAAAAGGTGAGCATAGACTGCAATGAATGGTTATTTCTAACTAGCTGTGCTTTATCATGTCCCATACGTGAGGATAAGCCACCGGCAAGCACTACACCTAAGCATTCATGGTTTATGTTGCTCAAATTAACCTCCTAACATAGCCAAATGTTTAGTGCCGCCGGTCAGTTTTTCATGGAGAAAGTGAGTCGCTTTTTTATCACCTAATAAAGCGAGTATTTGTGCTTGTAACGGAGCAATATCATCAGATTGTAATTGCTCGCGTAACGACAAACCACTTTCACTAAATAGGCATAAATGTAACTTTCCAGAAGAGCTTACTCTTAAGCGATTACAGGTATTACAAAAATCTTTTGAGTAAGGCATTATTAGACCAATACGGCCCTGGTAATCAGGGTGGTAAAATTCTTGTGCAGGGCCTGCTGTTTTGTCTTGTTGCACAGGTAACCAACCGTCAAGAATTAAGTTTTGCTTTATTCGAGCGCCTTGTACGTGTTGCGCATCAAAAAACTTTTTATTATCACCCGTTTGCATTAGTTCGATAAAGCGTAAGGTGACTGGAGTATCTCTGAGCCAGTTTAAATAGCTGGTAATGTCATAGCCGCTGTATTCACGCATTAAAACGGTGTTAATTTTAACACTAGGGCGTCCGTCCGCTAACGCCATATCGACTCCCTTTAAAATGGTATCGAGTTTATTATGGCCAGTAATCGCATGAAATTTACGTGGGTCTAAGCTATCAATACTAATATTTATCGCATCAATACCCGCATCTAACCATTGGGGTAAATGCTCAGGTAATTTAAAACCATTACTTGTAATGGCGACTTTTTTAATACCGGGCGTTTGCTTACAAGCATGAATAATTTCAGGTAGGTCTTTACGCAGTGCAGGTTCGCCTCCCGTGATACGAATTTTTTCAGTGCCTAAGTTAGCAAAAGCCGCCGCTATACGCTGTATTTCAGTAAGTGAAAGAAAGTCACGCGGCTGATCACACTGATAACCGTCAGGTAAGCAGTAATTGCATTTAAAATTACAAACGTCTGTAATCGATAGGCGAAGGTAATAAAACCTACGGCCAAAATTATCTTCTAACATATCACCTTTCCAAATGTCGGGAGGCTAGCGCGTTTCCTTGCTAACCCTGGCAGCAATTGTTTTATACCGCAATAGATATAACCTAGTTAAAACAAAGCTACGGCTTGAAATAGCATAACCAAATTTTTTATCAAAATAGGCGGTAGCAATTTAAGCTCGGTGTAAAATACTTGTCTAGTCTTATGACTGATAAAAGTATAGCATTTATTACTCAGTAACATCTTGCTTTTGGTTAAATACTTTTTGATTCGAATCAAGCTATTGTTATTAAAAGCGCTATTACTTTTGTTATTAATTAATGGATAATAGCCAGATGAGGTAGTGAATGTTTTTAACTGTATATTTAACGGTGTTACAAAAATTTATTAAGTGAGGTTTTGATGTCAGATTGTTGTTCAGCTCCAGGGCTTTTACCTTTTGAGCATGCGTTAGAGAATATGTTGTCACAAGTAACGCCCGTGACTGAAACCTTAATTTTGCCTATTACCCAGGCCGTCAACCGTGTGTTAGCAGCGCCGGTTATCAGTGCGATAAATGTGCCTAACCATGATAATTCTGCCATGGATGGCTATGCTTTTGCTTTTGAAAGTTTTAAAGAAAGCAAGGTGTTAACCTTGGTTGGCCAAGCTATGGCAGGAGCTCCTTTTCAAGGGGAGTGTAAGCATGGAGAGTGTGTTCGTATAATGACGGGCGCTCAAATGCCGGCAGCGTGTGATAGCGTAGAGATGCAAGAAAATGTGCGGGTAAATGCCAAGGAAATAACATTCCTTAGCGAAAAGAAACCCGGCGCTAACGTGCGTCATGCGGGTGAAGATATTCAATTGGGTCAACAAGTTTTTACTAAAGGGCATAAGTTGTCTGCCGTCGATATTGGTGTTTTGGCTTCATTAGGTATTAACGATGTGAAAGTTTACCGAAAATTAACAGTTGCGTTAATCGCAACAGGTGATGAACTAAAACTACCTGGGCAGGCATTAAAGGCTGGCGATATATATGAAACTAACAGTTTTGTCTTGCGTGCTATGTTAGAAAAATTGCATATAGAGGTGATTGATTTTGGTGTTATTGAAGATGACTTTGACGCAATAAGGACAGCTTTTATTAACGCAGACAAACAAGCCGATGCGGTTATTTCATCGGGCGGTGTTTCGGTGGGAGATGCAGACTATACTAAAGCGGTATTGGAAGCTTTAGGTGAAATTGGCTTTTGGAAAATAGCAATGAAGCCAGGTAAGCCCTTTGCCTTTGGCAAGCTAGCGAACAGTGTTTTCTTTGGTTTGCCAGGTAACCCTGTTTCAGCTTTGGTGACCTTTCACCAACTGGCCTTACTAGCCTTAATTAAAATGCAAAATGCTGAGCCACTTCAGCGGACTACTTTACAGGTGAAATGTATTAATGATTTGAGAAAATCACCTGGGCGTATTGATTTTCAGCGCGGTATACTGAGCGTAAATGCGCAAGGTGAAAACATTGTTGCGTCAACTGGTGCACAAGGTTCAGGTATTTTATCAAGCTTAGCGCAAGCTAATTGTTTTATTATTTTACCAGCAGAGCAAGGGAAGGTCATGGCCGGTGAAAGAGTAACAGTGCAGCTTTTTGACCAGTTTATTACATAACTAACATAATGAACCTGGCGATACGTAGACGCGTTTACAAGTACACAATAGGCGTTAGAGGGGGCATCTAACGCCTATATTTATTACTTAAACACCTAAGTAATATAGGTTACAGCTGAGCAAAACACTTGGCAGCGGCTTCTAGTGTTTTCTCAATTATTTCATCTGTATGGGCCAGAGATAAAAACCCAGCTTCAAAAGCAGATGGTGCTAAATAAACACCTTGTTCAAGCATTAAGTGGAAAAAGCGGTTAAACTTCTCTTGATCACAAGCCATTACTTGCTCAAACGTGGTAATTGGGTTTTCATCGCTTGTAAAGAAAAAGCCAAACATAGCACCAGCATAGTTAATATTTAAATCCACACCGTTTCGGTCAGCTGCTGCTTTTAATCCCATGGCTAATTTTTCAGTGGCGTTACTCAATTGCAGGTGTTTATCACCTTGCGATAGCTCAGTTAACGCAGCTAAGCCTGCGGCCATAGCAATAGGGTTACCAGAAAGCGTACCTGCTTGATAGACGGGGCCAACTGGAGCAATGTAGTCCATTATTTCTTGTTTACCACCGAAAGCGCCAACTGGCATACCGCCGCCAATCACTTTTCCTAATGTGGTTAAGTCTGGAGTTACGTTATAATGAGCCTGTGCGCCACCTAAAGCAACACGAAAACCTGTCATAACTTCATCAAAAATAAGCACAGCGCTGTGTTCGTTACACACTTCTCGCAGGCCTTCAAGGAAACCTTCTACTGGCGGAATACAGTTCATGTTGCCGGCGACAGGTTCAACAATAATACAAGCTATTTGGTCAGCATATTGGGCAAAAATCTGCTTTACTTCGTCAAGGTTATTATAACTAGCTGTTAAGGTATGTTTAGCAAAATCAGCAGGAATACCAGGAGAATTGGGCACGCCTAATGTTAAAGCGCCTGAACCAGCCTTAACTAATAAAGAATCGGCATGGCCATGGTAACAGCCTTCAAATTTTAATATTTTATCACGACCTGTAAAACCTCGGGCTAAACGAATTGCTGTCATGGTCGCTTCGGTGCCAGAGCTAACCATACGTAAAGAGTCCATTGACGGCACTAACTCACGCACTTTTTCAGCCATGGTAATTTCTAACTCGGTAGGCGCACCAAAACTTAAACCATTTTGTGCGGTGGCTATAACAGCCGCTAAAATAGCGGGGTGGTTATGGCCTAAAATCATGGGACCCCATGAGCCAACATAATCAATGTATGCATTGTCGTCAGCATCATAAATATAAGCACCTTCTGCACGCTTAATAAATGAAGGTGTACCACCAACGCTCTTGAATGCTCGTACGGGTGAGTTTACGCCACCAGGAATAATTTTTTTTGCTTGAGCGAATAATTGCGCTGAATTGTTGGTTAAAAGATTCGTAGATCCATTCATAGTAAAAACTCTTTTTTAGTTCGCTGAGCACTTACTTAGCCTGTTACGGTTAAGTGATACTCAGAAGTGTATAAATTGGTTGCTGGTTAAAGCCGTATTAGCATTTGTTGGTATGCCAGTTTACGCTTTTTTCGTATTGGGTTAGTTGATCTTCAACACCTAAAGTTAAGGCAAACAGTGCCATTCTAACTAACACACCATTTTGGGCTTGTCTAAAAATAGCTAAACTGTCCAAATCGTTAAGATCCACATCAAGCTCATTCGCTTCAGGGCGAGAATCCCGGGGCAATGGATGCATAATTACAGTATTTTCGCGGCAGTATTGCTGATAAACACTTTTATTTAAACTGAAGTGGCCACGATATAAGTCAGCTTCATCTTTACTGGCAAAGCGCTCTTGTTGAATGCGTGTTTGGTAAATTACATCACAAGATAAATTGCCTGCCATTGTGTCGGTAATAATGACTTGATGACCGGCATTTTCTAACGCCGACACGACATTGTCGGGCATTTGCAATGCACTGGGAGAAACCATGGTTACTTTAACGTTTTTGTATAGGCTCAGCAGCATTGACAATGAATGTACTGTGCGACCGTGTTTTAAGTCCCCCATTAATACAATATCAAGGTTATCTAAACCTTTTTGATAATGCATCATTTCTGATTGTATGGTGAACAGATCTAATAACGCTTGCGTTGGGTGTTCATTCGCGCCATCACCGCCATTAATTACCGGCACTGTGCTCCCTTGGGCAAATTGTTCCACCGAATGCATTTGTGGGTGGCGCATCGCTATAATGTCACTATAGCCACTAATTACTTGGGCTGTATCAAAGAGTGACTCGCCTTTACTTAACGACGAGCTTTCTTGTCCCACGGTTTCACGAACAGCACCACCGAGTAAATTAAAAGCGGTACCAAAACTTACTCGCGTGCGTGTACTTGGCTCAAAAAATAAATTACTTAAAATAGCACCATCGAGCACAGTACAACGTTTTTTTCGTGCAGCATAGGGAGCCATTTGTGCCGAGACGTCAAGAATTTTAGCAATAGCCTCACGATCAAACTGAGACACTGACAGTATATTGTTGCCTTGAAATTTCATCATTTAGAAAAGTTTAACCGCTTGCAAGTCGTGTAAAATTTGCAGGAATATAGCATAAATTGAAATATTTTATAATGCTATATCACGCTATTTTTCCTTGCTAGTTGCGCAAAGGTAAATTACATCGGTTTAACATAGGCTAAAATGATAATGGCAAATAACGCCAGCACCGGTACCTCGTTAAATATTCGGTAAAACCTTCCAGTACGTGTGTTTTTATCTTGTGCAAACGTCTTAACTAACTTAAAACAGTAACCATGGTAAATCAGCAGTAGTATGACCAAAGTAATTTTAATGTGCAGCCATTTAGCAGCAGCAAACCACTGTGAACCATAAATATAGATAAGTAGTGTGCCTAGCGCTACGGTGAGTATGGCAAAAGGAGTAATGAAATAAAGCAAGCGTTTTTCCATGCCTTTTAATTGTTGAATAACAGCGCTTTCATTGGTTTCTGCATGGTTAACGAACAAGCGCGGTAAGTAAAAAATGCCGGCGAACCAAGCAACCATAAAAGCCACATGTAAGGCTTTAAGCCATAAAATACTATTGGTTAAAAACTCATTCATTTATCTATTTTTCCTTCAAGTGTCTATTGGTTTGTTTGCGTTGGTGGTGGCAATACGTTGGCAATTAATTGTCCATTAACTAAGTAATGTCTTATTTGTTCAAAGGTTATTATACCCAAAATATTATCGGTCGTTTCTTGGTAAATATAAACACCACCACAACGATTATGCACTAATGCCAAGTAGGCTTCAGCCAGGGTTGCCTGGTGCGACAAAGGAATAAGCTGGTATAATCTTATTTTTTCTGAAACTTGATATTGCCCATCACTTCCTTGTGTTGCTGGGTCGTCGATAGACTCTATATGCGCTAAGGGCGTTGTTTCGTTGAAGTCAGCCCAATAATAATGAACCTCTTCAATGGTGTTATTATTTTTTATGCTGTGGCGAACTTGTCTATTAACCACGGGTATTTTATTGTCAATAGTCATCAGGATCCCGGCAATACCTGTTAAAGACGTTTGCTCTGTAAGTTCTATTTTTTTGATCAGTAAACTTAGCACACCAACTTTTTGTAATGCTGTTTCTATTGGCGGCTTACGGTAAAGCAGGCCTTGTACATCAAGTTGCATAGTAAAGATAGAGCGGTTGCTAAATAATTGCCCTGAAATGATGCTAGAAACCGTGATGACTATCATGGCGGGTAATATTACTTCCAGTTGGCCAGACAGCTCTACTACCGCCAACAAAGCTGCAATGGGGGCATTTAAACTAGCAGCCATAAAGCCAGCCATACCCATTAAAATAAAGTCATTGCCAATATGCTCGCCCGGAAAAACCTGTATCACTAGCGCACCTGTTAACGCCCCAGCAATCGCACCAATACCAATAATAGGCCCGATAATACCACCAGGAATACCCAAGCCAAGGGCAAATATTGTCATTAAAAACTTTGCTAACAATAAAGTAAACAACAAGCCTACTTGCCAATTATTCGCCAAAGAAATGTCAATAGCGCCACTTCCTACGCCCATAGCACTGGGGACAAAATACCCTAAAACACCGGTGACCAAAGCGGCTAAAATAAGCCGTAGTACGATATGAAGCCTTTCACTATGCTTAATAATGGTTATTAATGTTTTGTTGAAGATAGCAGCGAGCGTGCCGAGTAAAATACCTAAAATTACTAAGGAAATATAGTGTTGTGGAATAAGCGCGATTTTAGCAAAGTAATCAAATTTTTGAGAGACGTCAAAAATATTACTAGTGACTAATGAGCCCACTAACGACGCTAACATGACCGGAATAAAAATATGTACTTTATATTCCCGCATTATCACTTCCATCACAAAAAGCACTGCAGCAATGGGGGTATTAAATGTTGCAGCAATACCAGCGGCAATACCGCAAGCACATAAGGTACGAATACTGTTATAAGGTAGTTTTAATACACTGCCAACGTAACTGCTTGCTGCAGCACCTAAATGCACAGCAGGGCCTTCACGTCCAACAGAGAAACCAGAGGCAAGTGCGACAGCACCACCAAAAAATTGATTAAGCGTATTCTTAAATGGGATAATACCGTGAGCAACTTTTAGCCGGTGTAATACAAAGGGAATGCCGGTTCTCAGATATTTATAGCCGGTAAGCCAGGCGAATAATAAAATAATAATTGCCCCGATAATGGGCAAATCAAAACGACTTAGGCCATCTAAGGTGCTATAGTTATCGCGTTTTACTAGGTAGAGCTGTTGTATTTGCTCAATGGTTAAGGTGAAAAGCACCACTAATAATGCCGAAGCAAGGCCACCAATAACAGCAAGCACACAAATTTGCCATGACGTTTTTGGTAGCGCTAAATGTGCTCTTATTGTGCTAATATAGCTCATTATTAGCCTTTTTATTTGTCTAGTTTAGCGATATTGTTTCTAAAGTTTATGATATAAGATTTTTAATAAACACAGTCTTCACTTTTTATAAGGTTATTGTACGTTACAAATGAATTGGTTAGCAAAAATAAATCTTACCGTTGTTGCTGAACGTTTAGGGCCATTAAAGTCAGCTTTTTTTTTACTTGTGCTTATTGCCCTTTGTGTTTTTGTTGGCTATAGAATGGGGAATTTTTATCATAACTTTCAAGCCGCGACATTGGAAAAGCAAAAAATACGGTTAGAAGAACTGTACCAGAAGCAATCAAGCCAAGTTGAGCTTATTCATACATTAGAAGTCGAGCTTGCAATAGAGCAGCTAGCAAACCAGAATGCGCAACAAACCTTAAAAGAAATGTCGCTTGAGCACTACCAAGTAAAAAAAGCGCTAGCCTTTTATGAAAAAGTCATGGCGCCAGAAAAAGAAGCTGATGGCGTTGTTATTGATAATATTAAAGTTACTGCTAGTCAAAGCCCTAACCATTATGACTTTCAAATCACTTTAGTGCAGCAAAAAATAAGAAAACGTTACGCAAAAGGCTATGTCGACTTAGCGATCACAGGGAGTTTATCTGATAAGCCTAGTCAGCTAGCACTCGCTGACATTTCTGCGACAACCAGAGCAGACTTATCATTTAGCTTTAAGTATTTCCAAGTATTGACAGGGACTTTTGTCTTACCTGAAAATTTTATACCAGAAAAAATAAACCTGACAGCAATATTAACCAAAAACAAATGGCAAAAATATCACAAGCTTGATCACACAGTGGTATGGCATATTGATTAAATAATAATACTTGACTAAATTAGTCGGGTTTAAGATAATGCTTGCAGTATACACTTTCTCTGCAATAAAAAAGAGGAAGTATCATAATAGACTTGGTATAATTACCTTGATTTTACCCTATTCTTTTAAAATAAAAGTAGAGTTTCATGTCTGACCCTATCTCAACTCCAGAACTACCAATTAAATTTACCGATTCAGCGGCGAGCAAAGTATTGTCTTTAATCACTGAGGAAGAGAACCCCGCGCTAAAACTACGGGTTTATGTGACGGGTGGTGGCTGCTCAGGTTTTCAGTATGGTTTCACCTTCGACGAAAAAATAAATGACGGTGATATGACCATAGAAAAGCAAGGAGTCACTATGGTTATCGACCCAATGAGCCTGCAATATTTGGTTGACGGCGAAGTGGATTATCTTGAAAGCTTAGAAGGCAGTCGCTTTGTGGTTAATAACCCTAATGCATCTACCACGTGTGGTTGTGGCTCTTCTTTTTCTATTTAAGCTAACGGCCTTTGTCACCCGCAGTGTTTAACGAGTACCGCTATTCAATATATTAGCTGTACCATTACCTATACAGTAGCAATGCCGATATAACTATGTTATCTCGGCTTTTTTGTGCAAATATAATTGCTCGTCAGCTTGCTGTAATAAAGTATCCATAGTCTTTTTACCATCACTAGCTGCAGCGCCACAGCTAATAGTAACTGCCAAATGTGAGCCTTGATAGGGCATAGGGTTGTGTTGAAAATAATGCGTGAGTCGTTGGCACGCTATTCTGGCTTCTTGGTAGGTTTGCCCAGCTAATATTATGACAAATTCATCGCCACCATAGCGAAAGCATTTATCATTTTCACGAACCAGCGCTTGTAGTTGTGTGGCAACATACCTGAGTGCCGTGTCCCCACATTCATGACCATAAGTATCATTGATCTGCTTGAATTTGTCGCAATCAATGAACAGTAACGAAAAGGGGACGTTATAACGACGTTGACGAACCAGCTCTTCGTTAATTGAAATTTCCATAAGACGACGGTTAGCAACACCTGTCAATCTATCGTAATGCGCCATATATTCTAATTGTTCTCTAACCAGCGCATTTGACAAGCATAAGCTTACTTTTACTGCTAGTTGCTCTAAATGCACTGTGCCTAACTCAGGGTGAAAACGATTTTTATCTTGATCAGTAAACACTAAACTACCAAACAGCTTGTCCTCAATAACTAAAGGAATTAATGCGATTGATAAGGCATTTTTAACTAATACTGCTGGTAGTATTGTACTAATGTGGTGTATGTCATTAATAAGCAATGGTTTTCGTTCAGGGTGTAAGTGTTGTAGCTTTTCAATAGTAATACTTTGGCAGTTTTCTTTATGCCACGATGACTGCAAATTACCGCTGAGCACATAGCTAATAGGGAGCGGCTCTGCTAATAATAAATGTATACTGGTTAAAGTAAACTTGTCAGTAATAGACGTTAATAACTGTTGCAGTAGCTCTTTGCTTGTTTTACAACGTAAAATCTGCGTTTCTATTTCAAATAGCTTTTGCGCAATATCAGCATTAATGCGGGAATTCTCAACTAAACTCGCTAATTGACGTTTTAATGCTGTTTTCGTTTCAGACATGTAAGAAGAGCCAGTAATAATAAGTTAAAACACTATAGCTATGATACCAAATTAATAAGCCCTTGTTGACCAAGTGTGTTTTGTTTTGCGTAAGTACTTAAGGAGATAGAAGCTTGCCCGATCACCCTTGCATAAGCAGCATTTCAATCACTGTATTCATATCAAGGTCAAATTCTTCCGGTTTTACCGACTTTACAATATAATCATCGGTGTCAGCTAAATCAATATCTTGCGTGTTAAGGTACTGCCTTAACTTTACACTATAGAAAGAGCGTACTTTAGGCTTGCTCCAGTCACTATGGTTACGTTGCTCTACCACAGCAAGCTTTTTTGATGCTAGCTGCACTAGTGTACCAATAGGAAAAACACCGATACAGTGAATAAATTGGTCAACTAATTGACCATCAAGATGGTTACTTTTAGCAAGCGCTCGCAAAATAGCAAAAGACTTATTATGTGAAAAACCATCTTTATAACAACGCGTTGCCGTTAATGCGTCAAATATATCGCAAATAGCAATCATACGACCATAGATATGAATGTCTTTTGACTCGTTAATTATTTCAATGGCTTGTTTTATTTCTGCCGCTATTTGTGTCTTGTCTTTAGTGGGGGGGCGGCGCTTTTTTCTCATCGTCTATATAGACAGAGATGACATTATTACTTTTTAAGTGATTAATAACCTTGATGCTTTTAATATGCCCTGGTGCTTTTAATGAAAAAGTACCACTTTGCTTAGCAATACCGGTGACATAGTCACCGACATTTAATTGCGTCAGTTGCTTTTCTACAATCATCTATTTTAAAGCCAGTAAGCGTAATTACTTAAAGTATACACCGTAGGTAATATTAGCGAGATTTATATAACGTCACAATTACCTGTTTATTTAAATGACGTAAGTAGGCGAAAACCATTCACATTGAACCGTCATGGCCTTTTAATTGCATACAATTTTGTATGCTTTATGCTGTGCTTAATCATGCTCTTGATTGCGTGTTATAGTTACTAGTGTTAATTGTTTAGTTTTATACAGTATGGCCGATAACCTAAACAAGGTTAACGTGAAAGCCTACACTTTATCTTTTTCGGCGTATTTTTTGGAGATTGTATGCGAGCTTTTCTATTTTTTATTTATCTCAGCTTTTTACCCACTGTGTACGGGCAAAACTTAACCGCAGTACAAATTTATACGGATGATCAATTACTTGAGCTAATCAAAGAAAATAAACACCTTGGTCAAGTCGTATTAGACGACTGTCAATTGGTGCAAGATATCGAAGCGCGTGCGGTAATTTCTGAAATGCCCTCTTACCAATACTTATGGGGTGATATGCTAGCGTATGGCGTATGCGTGAAAAAAGATATTGAATTAGGGGTGCATTTTATGCGTTTGTCTGCAGAGCAAGGCCTAACAGAAGGCCTTGAACAGATGGGGCGCTATTATCATATTGGCCGATTTATGCAAAAAGATATTGACCAAGCAATTCGATTTCTAAAAGCTGCCGCCTCAATGAACAGTCTAGCAGCACAAATGCGTTTAGCGAGCATTTATCAACAAGGCTTCGGTAGCCCACTTGATTACCCTGAGCTATATTCACAGCTGCATCATGCACTGACCGACGATAAAGCAACCCATAAAAAAATAGCGAAATTAAAGCGTCAGCTCGCGCAAAAAATGCCAGCACATATAGTCAATAAAGCTAAAAAAACAGACTATACAAATTAAACGCGTTATTTTTACTCCCTTTTATTTTCTAACTTTCACAGCGAAAGTTTGTGATATACTCAAGATTAACCCGTTCTTATTTCAGCTATTAAAGTAATCAATTATTGTGACCTTAAACGATCCCCACGCGCAACGCGAAGCTAAAAAATATGAAAAACCAGTAGCATCACGAGAGCTATTATTATCACTTATTGAAAAAAGCTCGCCACCACCTAGCTTTAACGCCCTTGCTAAAACGCTTAACTATGAAGAAGAGCACTTACTTATAGGTTTAAAGCGGCGTTTACGCGCTATGGAAAATAGTGGTCAGCTTATTTTTACTAAATTTAAGCAATACGCAATACCGGCAAAGAATAGTTTAATCACGGGTAAAGTATTAGGCCACCGTGATGGGTTTGGCTTTTTGTCGCCAGAATACTCAGGCAATATAAACGAACCTTCTGCCAGTGGCGGTAAAGATTTTTATATATCAGCTTATGAAATGCAACGTGTATTTCATGGGGATATTGTACAAGCCATTCTGGTTGACCGCAGTGATAGAAAAGGCAGAAAAGAAGTTAAAATAATTGACGTGGTTGAGCCGAGAAAAACTCCAATTGTCGGGCGCTTCTATGTTGAACAACATATTTGTATGGTAGTACCAGAAGACAATAAAATTAAACAAGAAATACTGATAGACCCAAAAGCGAAGCTAGGTGCGCGCCATGGGCAAATGGTGGTGGTTAACTTAACCCATAGGCCGACAAAACGCTCGCAGGCTATTGGTGAAGTGGTGGAGGTGCTAGGTGACCATATGGCTCCCGGCATGGAAATAGAAATTGCTTTACGCGCTCATGATCTACCGCATCAATTTTCACATGTGGTAGCAGCTGAAATTGCTCCTATTGCTGATGAAGTAGAAGCCTCGGCGAAGTTAGGCCGCAGAGACTTACGACAATTACCACTTGTTACTATTGACGGGGAAGATGCACGAGACTTTGATGACGCGGTTTACTGTCAAAAAGAGGCTGATGGTGGTTGGCGTTTATGGGTGGCGATTGCCGATGTGAGTTATTACGTGCGGCACGGTACAGCATTAGATGACGAGGCTATTTCACGTGGTAATTCAGTGTACTTTCCTAGCCAAGTTATTCCCATGTTACCGGAAAAACTATCTAATGGCTTGTGCTCGCTAAACCCCAATGTTGACAGACTCTGTATGGTTTGTGAAATGACAGTCACGCGTGAAGGTGAGTTATCAAGCAGTGAATTTTATTCAGCAGTCATGAGTTCTCATGCACGCTTTACCTACAGTAAAGTGGCAGCAATACTGGATGTTAATACAAAAGCTATTACTACAGCAGATGAAAACAACAGTGACAGCGCACAGCTAAAAATTAAAGAAGGGCTGGCACTTAGAGCAGAGTACTCAGCACTTGTTCCTGATTTAGAAAACTTAAAAGACATGTACTTGGCATTGAGCGACGCTCGCAAAAAGCGTGGTGCCATTGCGTTTGAAACAGAAGAAACGTTATTTTTATTTAATGAAGATAAAAAAATAGAAAGCGTTGTGCCACTAATTCGTAACGATGCACATAAAATTATTGAAGAGTGTATGATTTTAGCCAACGTTGCTACTGCGAAATTTATAGAAAAGCATAATAAACCAGGCTTATTTCGGGTACACGACAAGCCTAGCGAAGAGAAATATAATGCCTTTGTGAGCTACCTGTCAGAGTTGGGTATCACTTTACCTACTAGAGAAGCGCCTGAGGCAAGAGATTATTGTCATATTTTAACAAAAACAGCGGGCCGTCCTGATCAAGAACTGATTCAGACCATGCTATTGCGTTCCATGCGCCAAGCTGTATACCAAAGTGACAACTTAGGTCACTTTGGTTTAGCGTTAGCGTCATATAGCCACTTTACTTCCCCTATCAGACGCTATCCAGACTTAGTTGTCCACCGTGTTATAAAGAGTATTTTAAGCGCGCAAGCAAAGCATGACACCGACAGTGATGCCAATGCTGGAGCATACGACTATAAGCTAGCAGAAGTTGTTGAGTTAGGCGAGCATTGCTCAATGACAGAGCGTCGCGCTGACGAAGCCAGTAGGGATGTAAATGATTGGTTGAAGTGTGAGTTTATGCAAGACCACGTAGGTGATAATTTCACGGGTGTTATTAGCACAGTAACGCACTTTGGTTTATTTGTTCGTTTGCACAACTTACATATTGAAGGCTTAGTACATATTACTTCACTTGGCCAAGACTACTATCACTTTGATGATGCACGCATGTGTTTAACCGGTGAAAGCACCGGTATTAAATACCGGGTTGGCGATGTCGTTACCGTGCAGGTAGCGGCAGTGAGCTTGGATGAAAAGAAAATAGATCTTTTGATGCAAGGCAATAGTAAAGCCAAAAAAGGCGAAAATAAAGATAAAAGTCAACGCGCCAGTCAAAGTAAAATTAAAAGTAAGCACGGTAAAACCCAAACAGCAGATAAAAAGGCCTCTAAAAGAAAACCTAAAGTCGCGGGTAAAGTTAAGGCAAAAGTAAAAAAACGCAGTGAACGTAAAAAGCGCCCAGGTAAAAACGCGAGAAAAAAAGCAAAAAATAAAAAGTAAACCTATTAGGGGTAACGCAATGACTTAACTATCAGTTATTGCGTTCATTTTTCATGGGCATAAATCTAATTTTAACCGTGATTATCCGCAGTGTGACAAAGGCAAAACTTATGGCAAAACATGAAGAAATAGTATTTGGTATTCACGCAGTGAATGCACTATTAACCAGTGCACCAGAGCGCTTTATAGAAATTTGGTTCTTAAAAGGGCGTGACGATGAGCGTTTATTGCCTATTACTAACCTAGCGCGTAAATACGGAATATCTGCTCAAATGGCGCAAAGACGTGTACTTGATGAGAAAAGTAACGGTGAACAACATCAAGGTGTTGTTGCACGGATAAAACCAGGTAAAGCCCTTACCGAAAATGATTTAGACGATATTATTAACGCAACCGAAAAACGCGATATACCTCCATTTTTACTGATACTCGATGGTGTTACAGACCCTCATAATTTAGGTGCTTGTTTGCGAAATGCCGATGCTGCCGGTGTGCAAGCAATAATTGTCCCTAAAGACAATGCGGCTAAAATAACCGCAACTGTCCGTAAAGTTGCCGTAGGCGCTGCAGAAACAGTACCTCTAGTGCAGGTGACTAATCTATCGCGCACTATGAAGCATTTACAGCAAATGGGCGTATGGATAGTCGGCACAGCGGGTGAAACAGACACCTGCCTTTATGATGTTAAACTATCCGGCCCTATAGCGCTTGTTATGGGCGCAGAAGGTAAAGGAATGCGCCGGCTAACACGTGAAAACTGCGACCAATTAGTAAAGTTGCCCATGGCAGGCAGTGTCTCTAGTTTAAATGTTTCAGTAGCAACGGGTATTTGTTTGTTTGAAATGGTTAGACAGCGCTCGGTGTAAAGCAGCATTTATTGTTATAATATTATGCTGTTAACTCGCTTACTTTATAAAAAATCACAGATTAAAAATACGACTTATTTTAACCCCATGCCTGATCTACCCTCAAGGACGATGCTTACATGAAAAAACTCATTATTGTTATGTTATTACTCATTGCTACCATGTTAATTGCGCCAGTATTTATTGGCAGTGTGGTTGAAACTGAACATCAATCAGGAGTTAAAAAGCTTAACGACAACCCTGCAATTGTCATTAACTCAACGGCTTTTTCGCGTCAGTGGTTTACTGGTAAAGCCCAAACAGAAATAACCATTCTTTTGCAAGAGGAAGGTATTGAAGACATTACGCTAGTGGTTGAAGAGGCGTTGTCGTTTGGGCCTGCCATATTGACAGATGACGGTTTAACTTTCGGCTTAAGCCACTCTAACGCCAGCATCAACGTTAAAACGCCATTAATAGGGGAGGAAATTAAAACCTTTATTAATGAACACGTTCAGCTAAGTGGCTTGATTACCTTCTCGAAAAACATTGTTGCTAAAGTGGCTATCGCTGACATAACGAAAGAAGTTGACGGCAATACAATAGCCTCTGCTAAAGCGACCGGACAATTCACAATAGAAGATAATAAAAGACTCTACGGCGATTTTTCGTGGGCTGGCTTAACCGTGAGCAAAGGCGGTAAGCACTTTAATTTAGCTGAGATGGGCTTCTCACTTGACCAAACACTTATTGCCGGCAGTTATTACCAAGGCAATGCTATATCCACCGGAGATTTTAACTTCTCAATCAGTGCGTTAGCTGAAAAAGATGAAGTAGGTAATATTGTCCATTCACTTGATAATTTATTGATGAAAGCACGAGCAAGCCGTGATGATGACTTGCTAACCATTACGATTAATACGCAGGCTGATGAAATTATAACGGCGGAGCAACACTTAACTAGCGCGAATCTAGATATTGTACTTAACGGGTTGAACTACAAAGTAATGCAAGAAATTAACACTTTTATGTCTGACTTGTCTGCTAAGGGCGAAGCCATATTTAGTCCAGAAAAAAAACAAGAGTTATCAGCCCTAGTTGGCCAATTATTAGTTGATGAGCCACAGATTGAAATGAAAGACTTGAGCGTGCAAACACCCACAGGAAAAATCACCTCATTTATGCAACTCAGTGTCGATGCCGCTTTGTTTGATACAGCCAACATTATGTCAATTATACCCGCAGTAAAAGTGCATGCGAACGCTAAAGCACCTATGCCTTTTTTTGCCGATCTTGGCTTAACATCAACGGTTGAACTATACATAGAACAAGATTTATTGCTAAAAAATGAGGACGAGTTAAGCTTTAACGTTAACTTTGCCCAAGGCAAATTAACAATTAACGACCAAGTAATTCCTTTATAGCACGCCAATCAATACCGATAGTTACACGCTTGTGACTATCGGTATTTACTAAAATGATATCAAGACATCTATTGTTTAAAAACTGCCACAGATACTTAAAGCTTACCTGTTGAGCTAGCGCGAGTACTCAACCATAAAGCAATTGACTAAATATGGAGTGATAAAAATTTTTTAGCTTTGTAATGTTATGTAAATTAACTAGAAATTAATAACAAAACTCAACTAAAATAACCCACCATCATAAGCAGATAACAAACAGTATTAAGGCTATTTTTTATGGCTGTTGCCCTTAAATCACTTTATATTATGGCATTTAGCATGCTGCTATTTTCTTGTAGTTCATCTTCTTACTTAGCAGATGATTTACAGCAATCACATGTCCCTGCTAACTGGTCAACTAACTTATTAAGTACAGAAGTCGCAACGGGTTGGTTTGACCAATTAGCCAACGAGCAAGTTCATCAACTTGTTGATATTGCACTTAAGAATAACCTGCAATTGAAGCAGCAAGCTTTTGCCATCGCTATTAGTGAGCAAAATTTAATTATATCAGGCAGTGAACTTTGGCCTTCGCTGGACTTATCTTTAAGAAATGGCCGAAGTAAGTCGGTATCAAGTGATAGTACCAATACTTATAACACGAGTGCTTCTTTAGATCTTGATTTACAGTACGAGCTTGATCTTTGGGGAAAATTATCTGCGGCTAACCGGCAAGCTAATTTAGAGTTAATGGCACAAAAAGCCACCTTTGAACAAGCAAAACAACAATTAGTTGCTGATGTAATTACGGCATGGTTTTCGGTAATAGAAGCTAATAAATTATTAACCCTCTATCAACAACGTAGCCAAGATATACAGCAAAATTTAGTAATTATTGAGTCAGGCTATCAACAAGGGCTTAACAGTGCTCTAGATGTGTATTTAACGCGTAATGAAGTCAATAGTGAGCTCTCTAGGGTATCTGAACAAAACGCAAAAAAAACACTCGCCATACGCAAGCTAGAACAATTACTTGGGCAATACCCTGAAGGGACATTATTTGTTGACGCCCAATTACCCTCGCTTGGCTCAGACATACCTTTTGGCTTACCCAGTGATTTACTCTCCAGAAAGCCTGAGTTAGTGGCAAGCTGGTATCAACTACTGGCGAAAGACTCAGCATTAGCGTATGCGCATAAACAACGATTTCCCAGTATAAGCCTTACGGCCTCGTTATCAGATAACCAAACCAATATTTCAGACTTATTATCAACCTCTTCGCTAGGCTGGTCATTGCTAGGTAATTTAGCAATGCCCCTCTTTAATGCGGGTAAATTGGCAGCAAATGAAGAAAAATTACGCTTAGACCTAAAGCAAGCAGAACAAGAGTATTTATCGACCTTGTATGATGCATTTGCCAATGTTGAAAACGCGATCACCTACGAAGCCAGTTTAAAAGAGCGCTACCAAATGATGGTTAAAGCACAAGAGAACGCAATAGCAGCACAAACCTTATCGTTTGAACAATACCAAAGTGGCTTGGTAGATTATATTACTGTGCTTGATGCTCAAAGCCGATCTTACGACGCTCAAAGTGCGGTAATTCAAATAAAAAACCAATTAATCGCTAACCGAATAAATCTTCATGTTGCCCTTGGTGGTAATTTTGCAAAAAGACCGACGCCAAAAGCACAAGCGCAGGATAAATAAAGATGACAATAGTAAGTAACCAATCGACAAGCCAGTCAATGAACAAACCCAATAAACAATCATCTATTAAAAAAATAATCATACCAGCCGTGATTATTATCGCGACCTATATTATTTCTCAATTTATTATGAATAACCCACCAGAAACTAATCGAGGTCAAGGGAGCCCAGCTGCTAAAATAAGTGTTGAAACGTTAACATTAACACCACAACAGTACCCGGTAACTATCAACAGCTTTGGTACAGTGCAACCGAGAACGAGCAGTGTACTTGTTGCTCAAGTGTCAGGTGAAATAAAAGAAATTAGCCAGCAATTTAGAGACGGTGGTTTTTTTGAAAAGGGTGATGTACTTGTGCAGCTTGATGATAGAGATCATCAAGCGGAAGTAAAAATTAGCCAGTCAAATTTACTTTCAGCAAAACAAGCACTGCTAGAAGAAGAGGCAAGAGCAAAGCAAGCATTGCTCGACTGGCAGCGGTTAGGCAACGGTGCACAACCGAGTGCTTTAGTTCTACGTGAGCCACAGTTAGCGGCTGCGCAGGCTGAAGTGTTATCAGCACAAGCGAATTTAGAAAAAGCAGCGTTGTTATTAGAGCGGACAAAAATAGTCGCACCCTTTGCCGGAAGAGTCTTAAAAAAACAGGTTGATGTTGGCCGCGTTGTGGTGGGTAACACAGCATTAGCAGATATTTATGCGATTGATTATGTCGAAATAAGACTCCCCATTAATAACAAAGATCTTAGTTTTATCGCTTTACCCGAAGAATACCGCGCTACTAAAAATAAACTGCAGGGCCCTAGCGTTGAAATTACCTCAGATTTAATTGGGGAACAGCAGTGGCACGGGGAAATTGTTCGAACCGAGGGGGCAATTGATGAAAGTTCTCAGCAGCTTTATGTTGTTGCACAAATTGATGACCCCTATGATATAACGCATAAAAATAAGGTGGCGCCGATTAAAATTGGCCAGTATGTTAATGCAAAAATAGTGGGTAAAACGATAGCACAAGCCTTAGTTATTCCTAATAGTTCAATTTACCAAGGTAGCTATGTTTATACTGTAGAAAATATAGAAGATAAAACAGTACTGCAAAGAAAAGAAATAACCATTCGTTGGCAAAATGATCGAGACGCAATTATTGCATCGGGTTTATCTGCAGGTGATGAACTTGTGCTAACACCTCTTGGTCAAGTTAGCTCTGGCACGGTAGTAGAAATTGCAGGCGCTACAGCTTCTAAACGAAAAGGGTCAGGCAAGGCACAACGAAACGCTAACCAAAATAGCCAAAAGAGAAGGCCTGGTAATAAAAAGCGCAAAAGTAAGGAGAGCAAATAATGATAGCTTGGTTTGCTCGTAACCATGTCGCTGCTAACTTATTAATGATAACCATTTTATTTCTTGGTTTGTTTAGCTTGTCTGCGAAAATTCCGTTGGAAGTTTTTCCTTCTTTTGTCACCGATAAAATTTCAATCAATGTTTCTTTACGTGGCTCAACTCCAGAGGATGCTGAGCAAGGGGTTACCATTCGAATTGAAGAAGCCGTGCAAGATTTAGAAGGCATAGAGCGGATCACCAGCCGCTCTTCAGAAGGTTCAGCTTCGGTCACTGTTGAAATTGACCCTGATTACGATGCGCGCGAAATGTTAGCTGACATTAAAGCACGGGTTGATGCTATTAATACTTTTCCTGTAGATGCTGAAAAGCCCGTGGTTGCTCTAGCGGAACGAAAGCGCGAAGTGATAGCCGTTACTGTCTCTAGTATTTATGGCGAAAAAGAAATAAAAGAATTCACCGAACAAATACGTGATGATTTATTGCAAATACCGGGCGTTACGCAGCTAGAGCTTAGTGGTGTGCGTAATTACGAAATAGCCATTGAAATATCTCAAGATAAATTGCGTCAATATGGTTTGAGTCTCAGCCAAGTTTCGTCTGCGGTTGCCAATTCAAGTAGTGATGTTTCAGCGGGTAATATCAAAACTGAGGGGGGAGATATTTTAATTCGTTCAAAAGGACAAGCTTACCGCAAGGACGAATACGCTCGTATTGTGATTAAAACAAACAGTGACGGGTCGATGTTAACGCTTAACGATATCGCCACCATTAATGATGGTTTTGAAGAAACCCCCGTTAGAACACGCTTTAATGGTAAGCGTGCGGCTTTTATTGACGTTTATCGTATTGGCCAACAAAGTGCGACAGATGTCGCTGAGAAAGTAAGAAACTATATAGAAGAGCGACAAAGCAGTTTACCTTATGGTTATGAATTAAGTTACTGGGACGATGACTCGCAAATAGTAAAAGCGCGTATATCCACCTTAACCACGAACGCAATGCAAGGGTTGATCTTAGTTTTTGCTTTATTATCGTTATTCTTAAGGCCTTCTATTGCTATCTGGGTATGTGTGGGTATTCCAGTGTCGTTTATGGGCGCGTTTATTGTGATGCCATTTATGGGTATAACGTTAAATATTATGAGTTTATTTGCATTTATCCTGGTGCTAGGCATCGTGGTTGATGACGCCATTGTCACGGGTGAGAACATATACACGCACTTAAAAAAATCAGGCTCAGGCAGTGAAGCCGCCATAAAAGGAACCCAAGAGGTCGCCACCCCAGTTACCTTTGGTATATTGACAACAGTAGCAGCCTTTATCCCTCTGGCCTTTATTGAGGGAAATAGAGGGCCAATATTTGCTCAAATTCCAGTGGTGGTTATTCCGGTCTTGATCTTTTCATTAATAGAATCCAAGTTTGTTTTACCTTCCCACTTAAAAGGCATGAAATTACGTCATGAACAGTCTGAACCTGGCAAATTCGAACGTTTTCAGCGTGGTTTTGCTGACGGCTTTGAACGGATAATATTGCGTTATTACCAGCCATTGTTAGGAGTTGCTTTAAAGCACAAGTTAACCACCTTGAGCTTATTTGTCGCTGTATTCTTTGTCATCATCTCGTTGGTGATGAGTGGTTGGAGTAAGTTTATCTTTTTCCCACGTATTCCGAGTGAGACAGTGCGTATGAGCTTAACACTTCCTGTTGGTACTCCTTTTGATGTGACTAACAGCTTTGTTATTGATATTGCAGATAAAGCTAAAAACTTACAAGATAAATACCGAGATGAAGAAACTGGCGAAAGTGTTATTCTTAATATATTAGCTACCACCGGAGGACGCGGTGGGGTGTCTAACGCCGGTAGTGTTCGCTTTGAAATAACTCCCGCAGAAGAAAGGCAGTCAAATATCACCTCGAGTGCATTGGTACGAGAGTGGCGTGAGTTGATAGGCGTTATTCCTGGCGCTGAAAGCCTGACTTTTAGAGCTGAAACAGGGCGTTCATCAAGCCCAATAGATATTCAGTTAACCGGAAGTTCGCTACCAACGTTGCAAGAAATTGCCAATAAAGTTAAAACACGTTTAAGTACTTACCCAACAGTATTTGAAATTGAAGACAGTTTGTCAGATGGTAAGGAAGAGTTGCGAATAGAATTAACAAAACAAGGCAAAGCCCTTGGTTTAACACGTGTTGGTGTTTCACAACAAGTACGCAGCGCTTTTTTTGGTGCTGAAGTACAACGTATACAGCGGGGCAGAGACGACGTGCGTGTAATGGTACGCTTACCCGCAGCAGAACGCAGCACCATAGCAAACTTAGAAAATATATTTATCACAACGCCGCTTGGTGGTAATGTACCCTTGTCACATGTTGCCACCTTAACACCAGGGCAAAGCCCATCATCAATCAACCGTATTGACTTATACCGAACTGTTAATATTACTGCTGATATTGAAAAAACCAACACCAATATGACTGTGCTTCAAGCCGACTTAACAACCTATTTAGATGAGCTGATTAATCAATACCCAGGTGTTAAATATTCACTAGAAGGTGAGGCAAAAGAACAACGAGAATCTTTCAGCTCTTTAGGGTGGGCTTTGGTTTTTGTCTTTTTTATCATTTATGTCTTGTTAGCGATCCCCTTTAAGTCATATTTACAACCATTAATTGTTATGAGCATCATACCATTTGGTATGATAGGTGCGGTCGTTGGCCATTGGATTATGGGGTTAGACTTAAGCATCATGAGTTTATTAGGCTTACTGGCATTGGTAGGCGTTGTCGTGAATGATTCATTAGTATTGGTCGATTTCATTAATAAAAAACGTGCAGAGACAAATGATTTAATGAACGCCGTACTAATTGCAGGGGCTTCGCGCTTTAGGCCGGTCATGTTGACCAGCTTAACCACATTTATTGGATTAATGCCGTTGCTTTTTGAAAAATCAACGCAAGCACAGTTTTTAATTCCAATGGCGGTTTCACTAGGTTTTGGTATTTTATTTGCCACCTTTATTACCTTACTTCTTATTCCAGTGAATTACATGTTAGCAGAGCGGGTTAAAAATTTATTAGCGCATTAATCGGGCTTTGTTGGTACTTGTTTAGACTTACTAGCCGTTGTGAACCCTGTTAGGAAGGCAGGTAACTCAATTGGTATTAGGTTTAGGCAAGTATCGCTTGCTTTAATTGTTTATTTTCCCTACACTACGCCTCCTTAATTCAGCCTGAACTTTTTGTTCCTTGCCTCAACTGGTGTTTGGCTGAGCCAGAAAATGAGGCTACAACCCATAAGGAGCTCGTAATGCGTCATTACGAAATCGTATTTATGGTTCACCCTGATCAGAGTGAACAAGTGCCTGGTATGATCCAGCGCTACACAGACTTGATCGATGCTGCTGAAGGCAAAATCCACCGTCTAGAAGACTGGGGTCGTCGCCAATTAGCATACCCAATCAATAAACTACACAAAGCACACTATGTTCTGATGAACATTGAAGCGCCACAGTCGGTTATTGATGAGCTAGAAACTGCTTTCCGCTATAACGATGTTGTTATTCGTAACATGATTATGCGTACTAAAGACGCGGTAACTGAAGCATCGCCAATGGCTGCTGCTAAAGAAGAGCGTCGCGAAGTTAAGAAAGATTTCTCTGCATCAGTTGAAGGCGCTGAAGCTTCTACAGAAGAAGCCAATGCACCTGTTGAAGAAACAAATGTTTCTGAAGAAGAAACTGCTAGCGAAGAATAGTCATTTGTGATGATCTCGCAAGAGAACAACCTAGTGTTGAACGGTTTGGTAGTGAAAACACCAAAACAGTCAATAAGCCCAGCGGGCATTGCTCATAGCCAATTTTCAATAGACCATAAGTCTATTCAACATGAAGCGGGTATGCAGCGACAAGCGTTTGTAAGAATACAGGTTGTGGCTACAGGTGAGTTATCACACTTAACGCGTGAATTAGTTGCTGGTAATAATGTAAAAGTGATCGGTTTTATCAATCGCCACGAATCAAGAAACGGTAACCCGTTACTTGTATTACATGCCCAGCATATAGAAATGATTAATTAGCGTTTTATTTTTACTTTACTATTAAAATAAAACCAATTCGGAGAATATTATGTCTCGTTTTTTTAGACGTCGTAAGTTTTGTCGCTTCACGGCGGAAGGCGCAACATCTGTAGATTATAAAGATATTGCCACGTTAAAAAACTATATCACTGAAAGTGGTAAAATTGTTCCTAGCCGTATCACTGGTACTGCTGCTAAATATCAACGTCAATTAACACGTGCTATTAAACGCGCTCGTTACTTGTCATTGTTACCATACACCGACTTACACAAGTAAGCTAATAAGGGGTTTATTATGGAAGTAATTCTTCTAGACAAAATCGCCAAATTAGGCGGCCTTGGTGACAAGGTAACTGTTAAATCAGGTTATGCACGCAACTTCTTATTACCTAAGGGTAAAGCAGTTTTTGCATCGGCAGCGAATATTGAGCACTTTGAAGCACGTCGTGCTGAATTAGAAGCTAAACTTGCTGAAGTTAAAGCAACAGCAGAAGCTCGTGCTGCTAAAATTACTGAACTTGCTGACATTACCATCGCATCAAAATCAGGTGAAGCAGGTAAGTTATTTGGTTCAATCGGTACACGTGATATCGCTGATGCGATCACAGAAGCTGGCGTAGAAGTAACAAAAGCTGAAGTACGTTTACCTTTAGGTGTAATCCGTGAAACTGGCGAATATGAAATTGCTATTCACTTACACGCTGATGTTGATACTAGCATCAAATTGGCAGTTATCGCACAAGCTTAATTGCTAATAATCGGCAGATAAACTGCACCATTCGTCAGTTTATGCTCCATAATAAAATACCGCAGTGTCATAGATACTGCGGTATTTTTTTAACTGAATCTAGCTTATTATCGCAAAATACAGTGTTTTCATGAAGACCAACTTACTCAACTTGGTGTCATACAATTACGCTGCTGTTTTGTGTACAATAAGTCCCCCTCGCTTTTTAAAGTAGTAGAGATTAATAATATGAAAGGACGTATTCCCCGACAATTTATTGATGACTTATTAGCACGCACGGATATTGTTGATTTAATTGATAGCCGTGTACCGCTTAAAAAGGCAGGGAAAAACCACCAGGCTTGTTGCCCTTTTCATAATGAAAAGTCTCCCTCTTTTACCGTCAGTCAAGACAAACAATTTTATCACTGTTTTGGTTGTGGCGAACATGGTAATGCCATTTCATTTTTAATGGAATTTGATCGCCTAGACTTTGTTGATGCCATTGAAGAACTGGCCAGTTATTGCGGTGTAGAAGTTGTGCGAGAAGACAATAATGCCAGCCCAGCAGAGCAGCGACAACAGCAAAAACATTACCAACAAAAGCAAGATGATTACGAGTTGATGAGCCAAGTGAGCCGCTTTTATCAGCAACAATTAAAAAAAGCCACAGATAAAGCAACAGCAATTGCATATTTAAAAGGTAGAGGCCTCAGTGGCGAGGTGGTTAAACGCTTTGGTATTGGTTACATTGGTGATGCTTGGGACGGCATGATAAAAGTATTTTCACCGCAAGGGAAAGCCAACCAACAATTGGTTGACTTAGGCATGGCAATACAAGGCGATAAAAGTCGCCCGTATGATCGATTTCGTGGGCGTATCATGTTTCCTATTCATGATAAGCGTGGTCGAGTGATTGGTTTCGGTGGTCGAGTCTTAGGCGACGAAAAACCAAAATACTTAAACTCGCCAGAGACACGAATTTATCATAAAGGCCAGGAACTATATGGTCTATATGAAGCAAAACAAGCCAACAAAAACCTTGAGCGCTTAGTGGTGGTTGAGGGCTATATGGACGTAGTAGCACTCGCGCAACATGGCGTAAGTTATGCCGTAGCCTCACTGGGTACATCAACCACACCAGAGCAGCTACAAACCTTGTTTCGCACGGTAAAAGAAGTTATTTGCTGTTACGACGGCGACCGGGCAGGGCGTGATGCTGCATGGCGTGCCATGGAAAATGCATTACCCCTAATTCGTGATGGTTACTCATTAAAATTTGTTTTTGTACCTGACGGCGAAGACCCAGACTCACTTATACGAAAACAAGGCCAAAAAGCATTTGAACAAATACTTGACCAAGCGATGCCACTATCACAATTTTTATTTGACAAATTTCTAGAAGATAACCCAGCGAACACCACGGAAGAAAAAGTGGCATTAATTGATAAGCTGCAACCTTATATTGTAAAGTTGCCAGACAGCATGTTAAAAAGTGCCATTATCGAAGAAATGGCCGCACATTTTGGCATGAGTAGCGAAAAACGCTTACTAGAGTTACAACAATTAAATGCGAGCCCAAACAAAAAAGTAATACGCGAGACAACTAAAGTAACCCCCATAAGGTTAGCCATTGCATTACTGCTAGAGCACCCCCATATAGGAGCTGAGTTAGGTGATATTTCAGTTTTAGCACCCTTGGATGTGCCAGGGGTTGATTTACTTACCCAGTTACTACAGTTGTGTCGACAAAACCCAGCAATAAAAACAGCACAATTATTAGAGTACTTTCGAGATACAACGCAAGGGAAGCAGTTAGCCAAACTTATGTGTTGGCAGCACCATGTTGCGGCTAATGCAGCAGCAGAAGTGTTTCTTGACAGTATTGAAAAGCTGCTTAATGATTTTGTTGAAAAACGAGCGGAATTCTTGCTACACAAAGCACGTATGAAGCAAATAACGGCACAAGAAAGGCAAGAATTACAAGTAATATTAAACGGCTAATCACGCATAATCAGTATTAATATCTATACTGACATCAAGTGAAGAAGATAATTTGAAAATAAGTAGCGACTTAATAGATAAATTCAGTGATGGAAATTACAGCATAAATCTGCTATAATTTCACGCTTTATTTGTTTGTGCAATTTTTTTAATACCCCATTTTTTATAATATAGTTTTAAAAACTTTATTTACCAGACATAGGTGGACACTCGTCAATGGAAAAAGCCCCTCAATCTCGATTGAAAGATTTAATAACCAAAGGTAAAGAACAAGGTTATTTAACGTTTGCGCAAGTAAACGATCATCTTCCGCAAGATATTATCGATTCAGATCAAGTCGAAGACATTGTTAGTATGATCAATGATATGGGTATTCAAGTTTTTGAAAATGCTCCAGATGCCGACACACTAATGATGAGCGAAGCTAATACCGATGAAGATGCTGCCGAAGCTGCTGCACAGGCATTAGCAACAGTAGAAAGCGAAATTGGTCGTACAACTGATCCTGTTCGTATGTATATGCGAGAAATGGGCACAGTAGAATTGCTGACGCGTAAAGGTGAAATAGTTATCGCCAAGCGCATCGAAGAAGGTATTAAAGAAGTACAAAGTAGTGTTTCAGAGTACCCGCCTGCAATTAACTACCTATTAGAAATGTGGGATAACTTTGAAGCAGAAGAAGTACGCTTAACCGACATTATTGTTGGCTTTTTAGATCCTAACGCCCAAGATGATGAAGTCCCTGCAGCCGCAACACATGTTGGCTCTGAGTTATCAAAAGAAGATCTTGATGATGAAGACAAAAGTGAGAGCGACGAAGACGTTGAAGAAGGCGAAGAAGCTGAAGAGGAAGAAGATACTGGTCCAGATCCTGAATTAGCGCGTGAAAAATTCACTGAATTACGAGATGCCTTCGAACACGCTAATAAGATTATCGACAAAAAAGGGCGTGGTCATAAAGATGCACAAGAAGCAATTGATGCGGTAGCCGAAGTTTTTAAAGAGTTTCGTCTTATTCCCAAATTATTTGATAAGCTTGTTAAAAATATGCGCAGTGTTATGGACAGATTACGCGTTCAAGAACGCTTAATTATGAAACATTGTGTGATGGGTGCGGGCATGCCTAAAACCACATTCATTAAAATTTTTCCTGGTAATGAAACCTCTAAAAATTGGTTTGAAGAGCAAAAAGCAGCAGGGCATAGTTACTCAGCCAAACTTGTCGACATTGAGGCTGACGTAGAGCGCTGTATTTATAAACTAAACTCAATCGAAGAAGAAACCCATTTAAACATTCATGGCATTAAAGACATTAACCGTCGCATGTCAATTGGCGAAGCGAAAGCCCGTCGCGCTAAAAAAGAAATGGTGGAAGCTAACTTACGTTTAGTAATCTCTATTGCTAAAAAATACACTAACCGCGGTTTACAGTTCTTAGATTTAATTCAAGAAGGTAATATTGGTTTAATGAAAGCGGTTGATAAGTTTGAATACCGCCGTGGCTATAAGTTTTCAACTTATGCAACTTGGTGGATCCGTCAAGCCATCACGCGTTCAATTGCCGACCAAGCGCGCACCATTCGTATTCCGGTGCATATGATTGAAACGATTAATAAGTTAAACCGTGTTTCTCGCCAAATGCTACAAGAGATGGGGCGTGAACCAACACCAGAAGAGTTAGCAGAACGCATGATCATGCCTGAAGATAAAGTGCGTAAAGTATTGAAAATAGCAAAAGAGCCAATTTCAATGGAAACACCCATTGGTGATGATGAAGACTCACACTTAGGTGATTTTATCGAAGACGGCAGTGGTGAACTTCCTGTTGACTCAGCAACGTCTGAAAACCTAAAAGGTGCTACGCATGAAGTACTTGCAGGCTTAACAGCACGTGAAGCTAAAGTACTGAGAATGCGCTTTGGTATTGACATGAATACTGACCACACATTAGAAGAAGTGGGTAAGCAATTTGACGTAACACGTGAGCGTATTCGTCAAATTGAAGCAAAAGCATTGCGTAAATTACGTCACCCATCGCGCTCAGAGCAATTAAAAAGCTTCTTAGATGGTGAGTAAGTTATAAGTTACATAAACGTTGGTTATAACGTGCCATACGTAAGCGTAATGAAATAAATAAAGAGTATGTTAGCACCGCTAGCCTACTCTTTTTTTATACTTGTTTTATAGAGTAAATGCGACCGAGCATAATTAAAGCATAGATAAAAACATAAATAGCACCTGAAAATATAAAATTATTACCAATTTGATTATTAATACAACAACCGAGCCTTTTTTCTCTGTTTTTTACAATTCAAGAGGTGACATTAAAATAAAAAATGCTTATACTGCACGCGCTTAATTAAGCTGTTTACCCTAAATAGTGAAAATAAGTTGATTCAATATATTACAAATGGCCCCTTAGCTCAGCTGGTTAGAGCACCCGACTCATAATCGGTAGGTCCCCCGTTCAAGTCGGGGAGGGGCCACCACTTTTTACTATCATAGTAAGTCACCTGTGACAAACCCTGCCAGTTCATAACTAGAGCACTATAAAATAACATTTAGCTTGATACCCTCTACCTCCGTTTGTCCAGTAAGCTAGACAAATTTCAGACTCAATAATATGTCTAGTGTGAGTAAACTTAACAATAAAATCAGAAACTCAAAGTGTGATAAGCATCAAATGGAGCTTATTAAATTTTAGATAGCCTTTTTCATTCCCGATAAACTTGGTAAGCGTCCGAGTAACCACACCTAGCAGATCATTTTGATTCGTTTAATTATACCCTCTGATTTTTCAGGAGGTATTATGAAGCTAAGAAGAACACTAGAAGATTGGCAACGTTTAATTGAGCAGC